>JAEZUR010000146.1 GCA_023420935.1 Bacillota bacterium
AGCCAGAGGTAATCCGTGGATCTTTCGGCAGATAAAAGCCTATTTAGATGATGGAACTATCATTGAGAAACCTTCCGTAGATGAATTAATCGATTCGATGTTACGACATGCCAATTTACAGCTTACATTAAAGGGAGAATTCACAGGAATCCGTGAAATGAGAAAGCATGTAGCTTGGTACACCACGGGATATCCTAAGTCATCAAAACTACGCAATCGAGTGAATGAAATAGAAAATATGGAAAGCTTAGTAACACTATTGGAAGAATATAGAGAAGTTTGTCATAGTTATGATTTATTTAATGAGTAAATTAATTTGATATCCTTGCAACTTGTACCCTTGTATGCTATTATAGGTCTGTTTTTAGGAAACAACAGAGGAAAAGCATGAATTAGGAGGATTAAAATGTCGTTGCAAGGTAATGTTTTAGTTGGACAATCGGGGGGACCCACTACAGTGATTAATTCCAGTTTAGCAGGAATTATTGAAACTGCACTTAACAATCCCTCTATCGATAAAATATATGGATCGAGAAATGGAATACAAGGTGTTTTAGAAAATAATTTTGTGAATCTATCTGATATTTTTAAAGAAAATAGGGATCAGATTCAATTATTAAAGAATACACCATCCATGTATCTTGGTTCCTGTAGGTATAAACTATCTAAATTGGAACAGGATGAGACTGATTACATAAAAATCTTTGAAGTATTTTCTTCCTATCATATTAAGTATTTCTTCTATATTGGCGGTAATGATTCTATGGATACCGTGAAAAAACTCTCAGAATATGCAAAAAAAATTCAGTATGACATTCAAATTATAGGGATACCAAAAACAATAGATAACGATTTGGCCCACATTGATCACACACCGGGGTTTGGTTCCGCAGCCAAATATATTGCCGCATCTGTTTTAGAAATTGCACATGATACTTATATATACGATACAAAAAGTGTTATTATCATAGAAATCATGGGTAGAAACGCAGGATGGTTAACTGCAGCAGCGGCTCTCGCAAGAAATGAATATAGTGAAGCACCACATTTAATCTATCTACCGGAAAAACCGTTTGGAACAGCACAGTTTATCCAAGATGTTAAGGAACAGTTAGCAATCCGAAAGCAAGTTGTTATTGCTGTATCAGAAGGGATTAAAGACCCGGCTGGTAACTATATTTCTGCCGGGTCCTCTCAGGTAGATCAATTTGGGCATGTCATGTTAAGTGGGACAGGGAAATATCTAGAGAGTCTAGTTCAGAATACAATTGGATGTAAGGTTCGCTCTGTTGAACTTAATGTTTTACAAAGATGTGCATCTCACATATCATCTGGAACTGATGTAGAGGAAGCTTTTTGTTTGGGAGTAAAAGGAGTGGAAGCCGCTCTGGAAGGTGCTACTGGAGAGATGGTGCTATTAAACAGAATTTCTAATCAACCATATTCCGTGGAGTACGGTACAATACCAATACAGCAGGTAGCCAATGTGGAAAAACAAATACCAAAAGAGTGGATTACACCAAACGGAAATGATATAATGTCCCCGCTTTTAGATTATTTAAGACCATTAATTCTAGGAGAAAGAAATGTTCAGTATAAAAATGGAATTCCAGATTATCTATGTTTGTAAATAACTTTTACACCATTGTTAAATCTTACAAACAAAATGAGGTATTAATCAGAGTCTTCACCATTATTCACAAAAAGTAAAGTGAAGTGCATTTTTTTCTTGCATTTTGAAATAAAAAAGTGTAGTATACTTAAGAGAAAGACAAATGTACGCGGTACAAGAACAAAATGAATAAAGTAGCGTATGATGATAGTTCACATACATCTAATTTATAAGCGCACAAAGCGCAGATGGGAGAGAAGATGAGTAAAAAGTTAAGAGTTGGTATCCTTGGTGGTACTGGAATGGTAGGACAACGTTTTATTGCATTATTAGATAATCATCCATGGTTTGAGGTTGTTGCAGTTGCAGCAAGCCCAAGAAGTGCTGGAAAAACATATGAAGAAGCAATTGGTGACCGATGGAAAATGACTACGCCTATGCCTGACGCTGTGAAAAAGCTTATAGTTAGCAATGTAAATGAAGTAGAGGAAGTAAGCAGCCAAGTAGATTTTGTATTTAGTGCGGTTGATATGACAAAAGAAGAGATTAAAGCCATAGAAGAAGCCTATGCAAAGAC
Organism: Bacillota bacterium; assembly: GCA_023420935.1. Classification (GTDB taxonomy): domain Bacteria; phylum Bacillota; class Clostridia; order Lachnospirales; family Lachnospiraceae; genus Mobilisporobacter. Next base: position 2,190 of record JAEZUR010000146.1, read on the forward strand.
AGAAACACCAGTTGTTTCTAACAATAGTGCTCATAGATGGACACCGGACGTTCCAATGGTAGTGCCTGAATTAAATCCAGAACATTTAGAAGTAATTGCTGATCAAAGAAAACGTTTAGGTATAACAAAAGGATTTATTGTAGTTAAACCGAACTGTTCAATTCAAAGTTATGCACCTGCATTGCATGCATTAAAAGAATTTGGACCAAAAGTGGTAGTGGCTACAACTTACCAGGCGATTTCTGGAGCAGGTAAAACATTTATGGACTGGCCAGAAATGAAAGGTAATATTATTCCATTTATCGGTGGGGAAGAAGAAAAGAGTGAGCAAGAACCACTTAGAATCTGGGGTAAAGTTGTTGACGGGCAGATCGTAAAAGCAGATGGTCCAGTTATCACAACACAATGTATTCGAGTACCAGTACTAGACGGACATACAGCAGCAGTATTTGTAAGCTTTGACAAGAAACCAAGCAAAGAAGAAATCTTAAAAGCTTGGAAGGAATTTAAAGGTCTTCCACAGACACTTGAACTTCCAAGTGCACCAAAGCAGTTTATCCAATACTTAGAAGAAGATAACCGCCCACAGGTTTCTTTAGATGTAAACTATGAAAACGGAATGGGTGTTTCCATAGGACGTTTAAGAGAAGATATCGTATATGATTACAAATTTGTTGGATTATCTCATAATACAGTTCGTGGAGCAGCCGGCGGAGCAGTATTAATTGCGGAATTATTAAAAGCACAGGGGTATATTCAAGCGAAGTAAATAGGACGCAAGAATTCGGAGTATCCAGTTCCCTCACACACAGGGGGGACGCAAGAATTCGAAGTATCCAGTTCCCTCACACACAGGAGAGAAAACAAAAATCTGGTATGTAACCCCTAGCTCGGACAGAAGTGGTCCGTCTAGGTCATACATACCAGATTTTTATTTTCCCAACAGTGCATTACGGGAACTGGATACACCGAATCCTTGCTGGTTATCGGTGGTAACTTGAAAAGAAGTAACTCATTAAGATGCTAAAGATTTTGTTTGGATTTGATATTGTAACAGTGTGGGTTACATTATGAATTTAGTTGCTAATATACATATATTGTAAAAGGTTGTATGATTGTATATAATAAGAGGGAAAGCAAAGAATATGTATGGAGGTGTTTTATGAAGGGTATAGTTACTTATAAGAGTAAGCTTAAAACTTGGTTAATTTGTATCGCTACATTTGTTGTGATAGATATAATAGCGTTTATACTTTTTAATAAAAGACTCAGAGATCCATTTCTCGATATCATTGTCTTTTCGGGTTTGTTTTGGATTATAACATATTATGATATAAAGAGGTATAATAAGAGTAAGAAATAAATAAATTGACGATAGTATTCCAAACTAAACGAGCTTTAATCTTAGAATAAATTACAACAGTAACCAGTCTAAAAACATAGCCAACAACCAGCCAGAAATGGGCGGGGGATGATCCTGTAATGCACTGTTGGGAAAATAAATTCCCCTGTCAGTAAGACAAAGGCGGACACGCGTGTCCAGCCGGTGGCTTACTGACAGGGGAATTTGTTTTCTCTCCAGTGTGTGAGGGAACATCCCCCGCCCATTTCTGGCGTCCTTCTAGCTGTTTTTATTTTAAATCGTATAAATACTTAATAAAATCCGCCCCATTTTCACGATACTTCGAATTAGCCACAATCCCAATGACAGGCTTTTCAATCATAGAGCCGAGATTCTTATACTTTTCACAATCTGTTAAATAAACACCATACGCGTTTTTTTCAGTCTTTTTTTCATCAGTTTCAGACATAAAGAAAGAATCTGATAAATTACTATATAAATCAGTTGGAAGTTGATCTGCTAAATCAACAAAGTATCCATTATAGGCATATCCCTGAAATGTTTTTTCGTCTGTTATAATTACATCAATTTGCTCGGCAGCTACGTAAGTGCCAAGTTTTTGTACAGAAGCGGTGGTTTCTGTGCCGCCGTTTTCTTCATCAATATAGAAATTGTAATCAAGTACAATTTCTTGTTTTTCTGGATTAATTTTATAATACTGTTCTAATTCTTTTGTCAGTACATCGGTTTTCTCGTTATCCAATGCATCATTTATAATTGCTGCATATAGAACAGTTTCTGTTTTGGGAGAAAGAACTGTGTAGAGGAACCAGATAGCAATTCCTGATAGTAAGCAGACCATAAAGATTTTTTTGAAATAATAATCCTTAAAGTACTGAAATTTTTCAGTGATAGTCATATCACCTAACTTCTGTTTCTCTGTTTGATTCTCTCTTTTGGTATAGATATCAGCAGTATCATTTAGCCGAGTTTCTTTGGCCATCGTATCCCTCTTTTCATAAGCATTCACATAAATTAGTCATATGTCCAATTTAACAATATATAGTTTAACACAGGGTATCTACAAATAAAAGAAATTAATTATAAAATTTGTATGAAATATTCCAACAACGAAAAAAGCCCTGCTTAAAAGCAGAGCATTTTTCGTTAGATTAATTAAGGGTATTCAAATATATGACATGGTCAATGACCATACGAAACAGATTAAAAAAAGATAAAACAAGGGCGCTTCATAAGAAACGCCCTTGTTTTTACAATGTAATTATACATTATATTTGTTAAATGTCAAACATTTATTTTATATTTTTATATTATTACTGTTCAGTCCATTTTGTTTTAATAGTAATAATTATGATAAATTATTGGAACTATTGTGCTGGAGTTATGGTGAAAGTATAACCATCAGAAATCTCAGCATAATATATCTCATAATTTTTAAAAGTTGATATTAAATAATCTTCGTCTTCTGGAAATTTAAAGCTTTCTTTTAATAAATCTTTGTCAGATGAGCTAAGGCTACCATCTAATAATTCAAAACATTGAGTTATAAATTTTTGCCCTCGTTTATCATCTGTATCAGATACTCTGATTTCAATTATTTGATCTGTAACAGTGTCTGTGGTCAATTGAACATAATCTGTGTAATTATCTTCGTTATACCAGGTATGTGTTGTGGTATAGTAAGTGTTCTCATATGGATAATTCTCATCCACACTACCAGAAACGTTATTGTACATAGTCGGTTCTTGGGCAGTAAGATCAGATTTATAACAATCTTTCACTAATTGCTCAAAGCCCTTTAAAATACTAGTAGCAGTAATGTTCATATGAGCATATCCAGTAGAGCCTTCACCTGCGGCCATAATGGTATCATAATCAACCTCATAACTATAATAACCACTCTCATCAGGTTCAACTCCTTCTGGAAGTTCACCCTTAACTGCTTCAGAAGTGGTCTCAGGAGTATCTACTGTAACTTCAGAAGTGTCTTCAGAAATGACATCCAGACTTTCTGCTTCTTTGAGGGAACCACCATAACTATTCATGATGGAACTAATATAATCATTTAAGCCTTCGATATTTAGAATAGATTGAATATTTGCTAGGAAACTTTCCACATCAGCGTTGCTTGTATATTCATCCATTTCGGTTAAGAAATCATAGGAATCTTTCTTATCTGGTAAGTCAAAGTCTTTGAAATCTGTTTCTTTTGTGCTCATGTCAACACTAACAGCTTTGTCTTTACCGTTTAAAAGAACGAATGAAATATCTTGTTTGTCTTTTTCAGCATCCGCAGATAACTTAATACTATAAACACTTAGCAGATCACTAGTTATGGTGGCTTCACCATTAAAATATCCTGCTTCTTTATTTACAAGTTTAAAATCTTCATAAGAGATATCAAAATCATAATTAAAGGTTCCATCTTCAGTGACACTCAATGTGGCATCACCAGAATATGCTTTTCCTTTATTGCTAGTAGTTCCTTCCAATGAGGCATATTCAATATCATTAGAAGTAATCCAAGCCTTGTATCCAGTGTCGGAGGATTTTGTGGTCTTTACAAAACCAGTATCAACACTATCGCCTTCAACCTCAGCATGGAATTCACGTCCTATGATAATCCCTTTGTTGTTTACCCAGACTACCATTTCAACGGGTTCCTCTAAAGAACTTGTATCGGAGAGATCTTCTAAACCAGCCAGAACTAAACTGATAGCAGCTTCATATTCTTTTTCGGTTGCTAAGTCGCTATCTTCGCAAAGTTCAATAATTTCTTTATCATCTTTAGCCTTCTCAAGTATAACGGTTAGCATATTAACAAGGTCTTCTTGGCTTAATGATACTATGATTTTGGTGTTTTTAGTAGAAATGTCACCAGCTTCTAATTTAGCTTTTTTCTTTAATGAAACATCAGAAATTTCATTAATAGCAAGATTTCCATACTTTTTAAGCATGGTATTTAATAACTTATCGGATAGTAAACCTTCAGTAAATAATTTCCTTATAACTTTATCAACTTTTGCAGTAGCAACATCGTTGTTATTAGCTAAAGAGTCCTGATTTAGTATTAGATAGTCATTACTCAATTCCTTAATCTGAATGTATGTATCATTTGTTGCTACGTCTGCAAAGACATTCAGTGTTGCTAATGTCTTATTATCATATAAATACTCTATGGTAGATTTACCTTTACCAGATGTTACAGCAGAATCTACATTAGCTTCAATTGTTTTTACTTCACCAATCCCTAATGCAGCAGTGATGTCTTTTGATACATTAATTTTAATATTAGACTTTAACGCTTTCTCAAGGTTTGATTTTTTTCCGTCTTTTTTTGTATAAATTTCGAATGTTTTACCATAAACTTCAGTAATAGCATTAATACTTCCGTTCATATTAGCTTTTTCAACCTTGGCATAATATTTAGCTGGGCTCATAGTTGCTAATGCAAATGCATTGGAAAGTGTCGGTATTGTCATAAAAGCTACTATTATTAGGAAGATTGCTACAAATCCTCCAGCAATAATAAATAACCACACAGGAACTTTGGAACGGGGCATAGTCGCAGAACTAGATCCAGTTTCATAGGTTGCTGGTTTATATTGTTGTTGACTTTGCATGATTTGATTATTATAGTCAACACCAACAGGAATGGTATCTTGATTATTTGTATCAGTTGGATTAGCTTCATCTTCATTATCTTGATTAAAAGAATCTGAAGACTCAAGTTCAGGTTCGTTTTCTTGCTTAATTGAATCTGAAGGGTCTGACACGGATGTAGCGTCTTGGTCGTTCATATCAGGAGTATCATACTCCGTTGTAGTTTCTTGATCATAGGTTTCAGCTGGATCTGTCCCGAAACTCTGGTCTTCATAGTTTGTAGTATCTGGTTCAGGTGTAAACTCTGGACCACTGTTGTTTGAATCAAAATCAGACATTTGTTTCCCCTTTTCTCATACAATTTCTAACGTTTTAAGCTAATTTCAGTAAAATTAGTATATACACGTTTATTGATAGTGTTACAGTATAAAATGATATCAGATACTAAAAATGATGTCAATAATTAACAAAAATAAGGTTGTATTGTTACGAAAAATAGTATAAAAAAAGGATTAAATAAATATAAATTCCATAAATCCCTTGACCCAATATGCTATAATATGGAAAGCAGTTTCACTTGCTCGCAAGGGTGAAACTGTAAAAACCAATGAGGCCATCTTTAAGGCCGAATATGGAAAGCAGTTTCACTTGCTCGCAAGGGTGAAATTGCAAAACCAATGAGGCCATCACTAAGGCCGAATATGGAAAGCAGTTTCACTTGCTCGCAAGGGTGAAACTGCAAAAACCAATGAGGCCATCACTAAGGCCGAATATGGAAAGCAGTTTCGCCTGATAGGGTGAAAGCAGTTTCACTTGCTTGCATACATAAATCCCATAATGTGAAAGAGGAATGATAAAATGAGTTCATTTGTTGAGATGAGAAACGTGGTAAAAGAGTACAAAATGGGTGAGGTATCCATTAAGGCCACAGATGGAATAGATTTTCATATAGAAAAAGGAGAATTTGTTGTAATCATTGGACCAAGTGGTGCAGGAAAAACAACAGTACTTAATATTCTTGGAGGAATGGATAAAGCAACTTCCGGTGATATAACGGTAGATGGAGTTGATATTGGGCGTTTTAATGGAAGAGAATTAACCACATACCGAAGATATGATATTGGATTTGTATTTCAATTTTACAATCTAGTTCAAAATCTAACGGCACTTGAAAATGTGGAACTTGCCCTACAGATTAGTAAAGATCCTCTAGATGCGAAATCGGTATTAGAAGAGGTAGGCTTGAAAGATAGGTTATATAACTTCCCAGCGCAATTGTCAGGAGGAGAGCAACAAAGAGTTGCCATTGCTAGAGCACTAGCTAAGAATCCTAAGCTACTATTGTGTGATGAACCAACGGGTGCACTGGACTATAATACAGGAAAAGCAATTTTAAAATTATTACAGGACACTTGCCGGGAAAAAGGGATGACAGTGGTAGTTATTACTCATAACTCTGCTTTGGCACCAATGGCTGATCGTGTGATTAAAATCAAGAATGGTAAAGTTAGTAAGATGCAGCAAAATGAGAATCCTGTATTGGTTGAGTCAATTGAGTGGTAGCAGGTAGATGGGAGTCATTGTGAAAAGAAAAGCATTAATAAAAGAATTTTTTATTGAAATAAAAAAAAGTTTTAGTAGATTTATTTCTATATTTTTAATTGTCGCGTTAGGAGTTGCATTTTTTGCAGGAATTAGATCTGCCAAGCCAGACATGCGTTTATCTGCAGATCAATTTTATGATCAAAGCAATCTAATGGATATCAAAGTACTTAGTACCCTTGGTCTTACGAAAGATGATGTGGAGGCACTTAGTAAAGTCGAGGGTGTGAAAGAAGTTCAGCCTGCATATTCTGCAGATGTGCTATGTGCCACACCAGATGATGAACTTGTAGTAAAGATGATGTCTGTTCCTGAAAATGTGAATAAAGTATTGATGAAATCAGGAAGAATGCCTGAGAATAATTCAGAATGTATTGTAGATGAAGCGTTTCTATTAAATACTGGTTACACGCTAGGTGATAAAGTAAAGTTACAATCTGGCACGGATGATCCGTTGCCTGATACATTAAAATACAACGAATATACCATTGTCGGCAGTTGTATCACATCGTATTATCTATCTGTTAATAAAGGAAGTAGCGCAATTGGAAATGGTGATATCAATAGTTTTATAATGGTAGAGGAAGATGCATTTAATATAGAAGCATATACCGAAATCTATGTAACCGTTGACCAGGCAATACAGTTACTAAGCTATTCAGAAAAATATGATGATCACGTATCAGACGTAGTCGATCGTATCAAGAATCAGCTTAAGGAGAGTAGAGAAAAAGCCAGATATAATGAAATAGTACTTGAGGCTAATGAAGAGATAGCTGATGCAAAAGTAGAATTAGCCGATGCAAAGGAAGAAGCGGAGCAAGAACTTGCCGATGGCAAGAAGAAGATAGATGATGCAGGAAAAAAGTTAACCGATGGGAAAGATGAGATAAGTAAGAATGAGAAGAAGTTAGAGGATGGAAAACAAGAGATTGCTGATGGAAAACAAAAAATTGCAGATGCTTGGAAAACGCTTAGCGAGAAAGATACGCAGCTTTCTGAAGCCAAAGAGAAAATGGAAGATGGTGAAGCACAACTTTTAGCTGGCAAGAAAGAATATAATAAAAACAAAAAAGCGTATGATGATGGCGTTGCTAAGATTGCAGAGGCCAACAAGCAACTTGAGACTCAGGAGCAAGCTTTAATTGCTGGAGAGAAACAGCTAGAACAAGCAAAACTTACACTAGCAGAACAAGAACAGAATCCAACTTTACCAGCAGATACCATTGCTGCTATGAAAGCTACTATTGCTGCGAAAGAAATTGAACTTACAACAGGAAAGACGCAATTAGCAGCAGCAAAAACAGAATTGGACAAACAGAATACTGCTTTGCTTGAAGGTAAGCCGGCTCTTTTGGCAGCTAAAAAACAATTAAGCGAAGCGGAGAAAAAGTTAAAAACATCAAAAGAAACTCTAACCAGCGGGGAGCAAAAGCTTGCCAAAGGAAAAGCAGAACTTCAAAATAAGGAAGCAGAATTAGACAAGGCTGAACAAGATATTAAGGATGGAGAAAAAGAATTAAAGAAGGCAAAGAAAAAAATTGCCGATGGAGAAGAAAAGTTAGCTGATGCAACGAAAGATTATGAAGAAGGAAAAGCAGAGGCTGATACGAAGATAGCAGATGCGGAAGAGGAAATAGCAGATGGAGAACAAAAAATAGCAGATATTAAAAAGGCTAAATGGTATGTTCTTGACCGTAATTCCTTACAAACGTATGTGGAATTTGGCCAGGATTCGGATCGAATTGGTGCAATAGGAGAAGTATTCCCAATTATATTTTTCTTGGTTGCTGCGTTGGTTAGCTTGACAACTATGACAAGAATGGTAGAAGAGCAGAGAACGCAGATTGGTACATTAAAAGCACTGGGATATAGTAAAGGATCCATTGCGATAAAATACTTGGGATACGCATTTTTGGCAACCTTAGGTGGAAGTCTTTTTGGTGGTATTATTGGATGTATGATATTGCCGCGAATTATAATTACAGCATATCAGATTATGTATAAAAATCTTCCTGTTGTGGTAACCCCAGTGAATCAATATTACGTCACTATGGCAGCATTCATAGCCATTGCTTGCGTGCTCACGGCAACCACATCAGCATGCTTTAAAGAATTGGCTACTTCACCGGCAGAACTTATGAGACCTGCAGCACCGAAGCTAGGAAAACGTGTATTCTTAGAGAGAATTCCGTTTATTTGGAATCGAATGAATTTTACAATGAAATCAGCGGTACGTAATTTATTCCGTTATAAGAAACGTTTCTTTATGACAATCTTTGGTATTGGTGGTTGTATGGCACTTATGTTAGTTGGGTATGGTGTAAAAGATTCCATTGCCTCCATCACGGATTTACAATATAATCAGATTCATATTTTTGATGGTACAATTCAAATAAATGAAGATGCATCAGATAGTGAAGTGGATGAATTAGTTAAAACTTTGGATCAGGATAATAGAATCAAGGATTATAAATACCAATACCAAAGTTATGTAGATGCCGCTTCAAGTAAAAAGGAAGTAACAGCAGCAATAACCGTATTAGAAGATGTAAAAAATATAAATCAATTTATTCATTTTAAGAATCGCCTTACCAAGGAAAATTATATTCTTGGGGAAGATGGCGTAATGATAACAGAAAAATTAGCAAAGCTGTTAAAGTTAAAGGTTGGTGATAAGATATCAATCAAAAATGGTGATACAAAACGTGTGGAAGCACCGATAACAGCTATTACAGAGAATTATGTACAACATTATATTTATATGACCCAGTCATTTTATAAGGAGTTATATGGAGAAAAGGTGGATTACAACCAGATTATTTTTATAGACAATGATCTAAGTGTAGCACAACAAAATCAGTTAGAAGAAGATTTATTAATTAACAACTCTATAAGTAGTATTTCTGTTTCTTCTGATGTAAAAGGTAGCTTTGGAGATATGTTAGGAAGTCTAGACATAGTAATTCTTGTACTTATTATATCTGCCGGCGGGTTGGCTTTTGTAGTATTATATAACCTCAATAATATAAGCATTAATGAGAGAAAAAGAGAACTGGCTACGATTAAGGTACTGGGATTTTATGATATTGAAGTATCTGAATATATTTATAGAGAAAATGTAGTACTTACTTTTTTGGGTATTATAGTTGGAGTGTTTTTAGGTTTATTCCTTCACCATTATGTTATAGTTACTTGCGAAGTTGATATGATTATGTTTGGCCGAATCATAGAGATTAAGAGTTATATTTACAGTATTATGCTGACATTTTTATTTGCACTATTAATTAATTTATCCATGCATTTTAAATTAAAAAAAGTAGATATGGCAGCATCATTAAAAAGTATAGAATAAAATTCATTAAAACCACAGAAAATAGGGTACGTATATTGTCTGTGGTTTTTTGTTATAAATTTATCGAAAAGGATTTAGGAAAATAGTCACAAAATCTTCAAAATATTTGATTTTGTCTAATAAAAACTCAAAAATTCCCATAATAAATATTGATTATTACATAAACGTATAAAGAACAGGCAGAAAAATACGAAAACATTTCGTAAGTAAATTTAAGGATTGAGAAAGGAATTCCTAAAGATTTCGCATAAATACATGTATATTATACAAGTAAGTGCCATTAATTTTGTTTATTAATACTAATTGAAATAAAAACAGAGGTATATTATAATAAATTCAAGTTAATAAATAACGAAAATTTTAGTTTAATAGTTAAGTAAAGGAGAATAAATATGAAATACGGTTATTTTGATGATGCAAAAAAGGAATATGTTATAACTACTCCGACAACTCCTTACCCATGGATTAATTATTTGGGATCACAAGAGTTTTTCTCACTTATATCTAATACAGCAGGTGGATACAGTTTCTATAAAGATGCTAAATTAAGAAGAATCACACGTTTTCGCTATAATAATGTACCATTAGATATGGGTGGTGGACGTTATTACTATTTATATGATAATGGCGATTTCTGGAGTCCTGGATATGCTCCAGCGAAAAAAGAATTAGAAAGCTACGAATGTAGACATGGTATGGGATATACGAAGATTTCTGGCAAAAGAAATGGTATCTCTACAGAAGTAACTTTCTTTGTACCACAAGATTTTAACGGCGAAGTACATAAAGTTGTAGTTAAAAATGATGGTACAGAAAAGAAAGATGTAAAATTATTCTCCTTCTTAGAATGGTGTTTATGGAATGCCGATGATGATGACCGTAATTTCCAAAGAAACTTTAATACTGGTGAAGTTGAAGTAAAAGAATCAGTAATTTATCATAAAACAGAATATAAAGAACGTAGAAACCATTATGCATTTTTCTCTGTAAATCAACCAATTAATGGATATGATTCAGATAGAGAAAGTTTCATCGGAACTTATGGCGGTTTTGAAGCTCCTCAAGCAGTTGTAGCAGGAAAGTCTAATAATTCTGTTGCAGACGGATGGTCTCCATGTGCTTCTCACTGTGTAGAGATTACATTAGCTCCTGGCGAAACAAAAGAATTAGTATTTGTGTTAGGATATGTTGAAAACCCACAGGAAGAAAAATGGGAATCACAAGGTGTTATTAATAAGAAGAAAGCCGAAGCTATGATTGCCAAATTTGCTACTGTAGCTGATGTAGATAAAGCATTAGATGAATTAGCAGCACATTGGGATAAATTATTATCCAAATACACTGTATCTTCTGATGATGAAAAGTTAAATAGACAGGTTAATATCTGGAATCAATATCAATGTATGGTAACATTTAACTTATCAAGAAGTGCATCTTACTTTGAATCTGGAGTAGGTAGAGGCATGGGCTTCCGTGATTCTAACCAGGATTTACTTGGTTTTATTCATCAGATACCAGATAGAGCAAGAGAAAGAATTATCGATTTAGCATCCACTCAATTAGAAGATGGTGGAGCATATCATCAATACCAGCCTTTGACTAAGAAAGGTAATGATGCAATTGGTGGAAACTTCAATGATGATCCACTATGGTTAATTCTTGCAGTGGTAGCTTATATTAAAGAAACTGGAGATTATAGCATTTTAGATGTAATGACTCCTTATGATAATGATGATAGTAAAGCACAGCCATTGAGTGATCATTTAAAGAGATCATTTGATCATGTTATTAATAATGTTGGACCTCATGGACTTCCATTAATCGGTAGAGCCGATTGGAATGACTGCTTAAACTTAAACTGTTTCTCAACAGAACCAGGAGAATCTTTCCAGACTTCTACAAGCAAGGATGGAAAAGTAGCAGAATCTGTTATGATCGCTGGTATGTTTACTTATATTGGTGCAGAATATGCAGCTTTAATGAGTAAGATTGATAATAAAGTAGAAGCAGACAGAGCAACAACAGAAGTAGATAAAATGAAAGCAATCATTATGAAAGACGGATGGGACGGTAAATGGTTCGTTCGTGCTTATGATGATTTTGGAAGAAAAATCGGTAGTAATGAAAATGAAGAAGGTAAGATCTTCATTGAATCACAAGGCTTCTGCGTAATGGGTGGTTGTGGTAAAGAAGATGGTAAAGCGATTCAAGCATTGGATGCTTGTGAAGAAATGCTTGGAACTAAATATGGTTTAGTTCTTAATAATCCAGCCTTTACTAAATATTATGTAGAATATGGTGAAATCTCTACTTATCCAGCTGGATACAAAGAAAATGCAGGTATCTTCTGCCATAATAATGCTTGGATTATGTGTGCGGAAGCAGTTGCCGGACGTGGTGATAAGGCATTTGATTATTATACAAGAATCGCACCTGCTTATACAGAGGATTATAGTGAAATTCATAGAACAGAACCATATGTATATTCCCAGATGGTTGCAGGAAAAGATGCAAAACGTTTTGGTGAAGCGAAAAACTCATGGTTAACTGGTACTGCATCATGGAATTTTGTTGCAATATCACAGTATATTTTAGGTATCAAAGCAGACTTTGATGGTCTTATGATAGACCCAGCTATTCCAGCATCATGGAATGGATACCAGGTTACAAGAGAATTTAGAGGAGATATCTTTAAGATTGATATCCAAAATCCAAATCATGTATCAACTGGAGTTTCCAAACTTGTTGTTGATGGAAAAGAAGTTGCAGGCAATGTAATTCCAGTATTCGGTGATGGAAAAGAACATTCTGTAACAGTTGTATTAGGCTAACACTTTCCTTTTTTCATAGATAAACTCCTAAAAAAGACAGAACGCATCGGGTTCTGTCTTTTTTGCATACGCAAGGAACAACACATACTTTTCTATTCGACACATATCTGATATAATAGCGTTATGCACCTTCACTTGCTTGCAAGGGTGAAGGTGCAGCGGGATAAAAAACGTGCACTTCGTTTTTTATATACACGTAAAAGCAATTTTTCTTGCTTGCGGGATAAAAAATGTGCTTATCGTTTTTTATATAGCGTTAGAAGGAGCTGATTCCATGGATATTAAAAAAGAAGTAGATCAAATAAGCAACTATGTAGTTCGACTAAGAAAACATTTTCATAAATACCCTGAACTTAGCTTGCAGGAGTTTGAAACATCCAAGCGTATTCGGGAAGAATTAGCCAATATGGAGATTCCATTTGTCCGAGCAGGAGAAACGGGTGTAATTGGTATGATTGGAAGTGGGGCTAAAGTAGTTGCATTACGCGCAGATATGGATGCTTTGCGTATACAGGAAAAAACAGAAGTGAGTTATAAATCAGTAAATGATGGAGTAATGCATGCTTGTGGTCACGATGCACATATGGCGGCTTTATTAGGTGCCGCAGAAATACTAAAAAAACATGAGAAAGAATTACAATGTACAGTTAAATTAATCTTTCAGCCTGCAGAAGAAAATTGTAGAGGTGCTAAATTAATCTGTGAACATGGTTACTTAGATGATGTGGATGAAATCTTTGGTCTTCATGTATTTGGTGACATTCCATGTGGAAAATTTTCAATTCAGTCAGGTCCAAGAATGGCAGCATCCGATATTTTTAAGATAACCATTAGTGGTAAATCAGGACATGCAGGTAAACCACACCAATGTATAGATACCACTGTGGTAGGTGCAGCAACCGTAATGAACCTTCAATCCATCATTAGTAGAGAATTTGACCCAGCTACGGCAGCTGTAGTGTCCATTGGGCATTTTACTTCAGGAACACAGCATAATGTAATATCTGGTGAGGCATTTATAGAAGGTACGGCAAGGACATTTTCCCATGAAGATGGAAAACATATTGAGAAATCAGTCCATCGTATTGTGGAAGGAACTGTTGCAGCATATAACGCTAAAGTGCATATTGATTATCAAAGATCATTGCATCCTGTGGTAATGAACGATGAACAAGTAACGGAGACTGCATTAACAGCAGCTAAGAAATTGTTCCCAGAAAGTGCTTTCTTAGATGTACCTAAGATCTTTTTGGGCGAGGACTTTTCGGTCTATCAACAAAGAGTGCCAGGAACCTTTGCGTTTGTTGGAGCGGGTAATGAATCGTTAGGAAGAGCTTACCCAAATCATCATAATTGTTTTAATATTGATGAAAAGGCAGTAACCAATTCGACTCAGTTATTTGTTGGTTATGTTATGGAAGTTAATGATAAAATACTTGCAATGAAAAGTTAAATAGGATATGATAATTAGGCGGATTAGTCCGCATAACAATAGCATAATGGGAGAATACATGAAACGAGGAGAAAGAACATGATGAAAAAACAGAAGTTTTTGACTTTCTTACTGACAATGCTTGTAATGTCAATTGCACTCTACGGTTGTGGAGGCGATAAGACAGACAAAGCTGGCAGCACTACTCCGACGGATGATAGTATTTCTTCAGGAGAGCCAACTTACGGTGGCTCTGTGGTAGTAGGAATAACACAGGATCTAGACAGTCTTGACCCACACAAAGCAGTAGCGGCAGGAACCAAAGAGGTATTATTCAATATTTTTGAAGGTCTGGTGAAACCAGACGTTAAAGGGGATTTAGTTCCAGCGGTTGCAAGTAAATATGAAATATCTCCAGATGGAAAGGTATATACTTTTACCTTGCGAGATGGAATTAAGTTTCATAATGGAACACTTGTAACGGTAGAGGATATTGTATATTCGATTAAACGAAGCGCCGGTCTGCTAGAAACAACTGATTCATCAGTTGTAGTGGAGACGGCGCTTTCTAATATTTTGGAAGTAAACGCCGTGGATGATAAGACAGTGGAGATTGTACTTAAGGAAGCAGATACAGAATTAATTGGCTATCTGACTTGTGCTATTATTCCGAAAGACTATGAAGAACAAGGCACAAAGCCGATTGGAACAGGTCCATTTAAGTTTGTGTCCTATCAACCGCTGCAGAGTTTAGTAGTGGAAAAGAATCAGGATTATTGGGAAGCAGGGAAACCATATTTGGATGGAGTTACATTTAAAATATCTGCCAATACAGATGCAGCTTTTATGGAACTTCAATCAGGGGGTATTGATATATTCCCATACTTAACCAATGATCAAGCGGAGCAATTAAAAGATAAGTTTAATATTGAAGTTGGTAATATGAACTTGGTACAGGGATTATTTTTGAATAATGGAGTAGAACCATTTAATAATCAGAAGGTAAGAGAAGCCCTTAATTATGCCATTGATAAACAAGCGATTATTGATCTAGTTGCTGGTGGCAAAGGTACCGTAATTGGAAGTAATATGTTCCCTGGTTTTGCAAAGTATTATGAGGACCTATCACAACGTTATCCTTATGATGTGAATAAAGCAAAAGAACTCTTATCTGAGGCTGGATATGCCAAAGGATTAGAATTTACCATTACGGTTCCATCCAATTATCAATTTCATGTTGATACTGCACAGGTGATAGTGGAGCAGCTAAAGCAAATAGGTGTTACAGCTAAGATTCAGCTGATTGAATGGTCAGCATGGTTATCTGATGTATATACTGCTCGTAATTATCAGGCAACTATAATTGGATTAGATTCCAAATTGGCAGCAAGAGATGCGATCAGTAGATATACTTCTACTGCAGAGAATAATTTCCTGAATTATTCCAATGCAGAGTTTGATAAAGTCATTGGGGAAGCAATTGCTACAACCGATGATGAAGTAAAGATAGCAGACTACAAAGAACTACAAAAGATATTAGCAGATGATTCGGCTTCTATTTATATTCAGGATCCAGCACTTTTAGTTGCTGTAAATAAAAAGTTAGGTGGTTATACTTTCTATCCTGTTTATGTGCAGGCGATGGAAGAAGTATACTTTATAAAGTAAAAACTGTGCAGTTTGGTAAAAAGTAATCTTGAAAGGAGGAAGTTGTCAGTGAATTATCTTCTAAAAAAATTAGGTACTCTCATTATCACATTGTTAATCATTTCATTGGCAACTTTTCTTGCCTTTCAGATTATACCTGGGGATAGCATAATTGCGTCTCTTGGAATTGATGCGACAAAGGAACAAGTGGAAGCATTACGTGAAGAGATGGGATATAACAAAAGTATACCAGAGAGGTATATGAATTGGATGGGAAACGCTCTACATGGTGATTATGGGACTTCGATTAGCTATGATATGTCAGTGAAAGAGTTGGTGAAAGAAAGATTTCCTGTTACCATAGGGCTTGGAATTTTGTCACTCATTTTAATTGTAATCATATCGATTCCAATGGGAATCTTTATGGCAAGATGGAAAGGAAGCTTATTCGACCGAATGGTTCGTGTTTTGAATCAGGTGGGTATGGCAATTCCTCCATTTTTCTTAGGAATGATTATTACATTGCTGTTTGGGATTATACTAAAATGGTTTACCCCAGGCGGTTATGTTGATATAAAAGAAAGTTTTGTTGGATATCTTCATTATTTGATATTTCCTGCTTTCGCCATTGCAATTCCAAAGATAGCAATGGTCGTAAAGTTTTTACGAAGCTCTATGCTTCGCCAAAAGGAAATGGATTATGTAAGAACAGCAAAAAGTAAAGGTAGTACAGAGCATGATATTTTATATCATCATATTTTAAAAAATGCATTAATTCCGGTAATTACATTTTTAGGTTTGGTAATTGCAGATGTGTTTGCTGGAAGTATAATAATAGAACAGGTTTTTGGATTGCCGGGATTAGGTAGATTATTAGTGGTAGCAATTGCTGGGCGTGATTTTGCAGTCGTACAAGCTATTGTAATCTATATTGCTGTATTAGTAGTCCTTGTTAATTTCTTTGTAGATATTTTATATCAATTGTTAGACCCTAGAGTTCGTGTGAAACAGTAAGAGAAAGAAGTACCCGTGATAAGACATCCTTACATGTAAGGAAGAGAGGAGGATAATGTGAAGCTATTATTTCAAAGTGAAAGGAAATCATTTGAGTTCCTTGTAGGAAGTATTTTAATAGGTTTAGTTTCTATTTTTGTATTAATAGGTTTACTGTATACTCCTTACGATCCTAACGAAATGAATGGACTCATGAAAAATGTGGCGCCAAATCTAGTTCACCCATTTGGAACAGATAACTTTGGCCGCGATATCTTAAGTCGAGTCATGGAAGGTTCTAGAAATACCTTTTTTATCGCTATCTGCACAGTTGGGATTGGTGTTATATTTGGTACTATATTAGGCGCTTTTACTGGATATTTTGGTGGATTGCTGGATGAAGTATTAATGAGAATCAATGATGGGTTACTATCATTTCCAAGTATTTTACTTGCACTTGTGTTTGTTAGCATTGTTGGAACCGGTAAATACAATATTATTTTGGCTTTGGGTATCTTGTTTATTCCTAGTTTTGCTCGTATCGTGCGAAGTGAGTTTATTCTGCAGAAACAGATGGATTATGTAAAAAATGCGAAAGTGCTGGGTGCAAGTAATCTTCGTATTATTTTCATTCATATCTTACCAAATACATTACCTATTTTATTTTCTTCTATTAGTATAGGGCTAAATAATGCAATTCTGGCAGAAGCAGGGATGAGTTATTTGGGATTAGGCGTTCAGCCACCTGATGCAAGCCTGGGAAGAATGTTATCGGAGGCACAGACCTATTTGTTATCTGCTCCTTGGTATGCGTTGGCACCTGGAATCATGATTATCATAACAGTCTTAGGATTTAGTTTACTAAGTGAAAAGTGAGGAATGCACATTGGTGAAGAATAAATTGTTGGAAGTACAGGATTTAAGGATTGTATTTCCAAAGAAGAAAAAACTTCATACTGTTTTAGAAGGCGTTTCTTTTGAGCTAATGGAAGGAGAAATTCTTGGTATTGTAGGGGAGTCAGGTTCGGGTAAAACCATGACTGCTCTTTCTGTGATCGACCTACTTTCTAAAGAAGCAAGAATACAGGAAGGACGTATTTTCTTTGGAGGAAATGACATATTACAGATGCAGGAACAAGAGAGAAGGAAATTAAAGGGCAAAGAGATTTCCATGATATTTCAAGAGCCGATGACTTCATTAAATCCAGTTCTAAAAATTGGGGATCAAATCGAAGAGATGATTCGTCTTCACCTTAACTTAGATAAGAAGAATTGGCGACGGAAAGTATTAGAATCATTGGAGCAGGTCGGTTTAAGTAATTTTGATGAAGTTTATGAGAAATATCCACATCAATTATCTGGTGGAATGAGGCAACGTGTTATGATTGCTATGGCAATGATTTGTGAACCTAAGTTGTTGATTGCGGATGAACCCACCACTGCTTTAGATGTAACTGTGCAGGCTCAGATATTACATTTAATACAGAAATTAAACCAAGAGCATGGAACAGCTGTAATCTTTATTTCTCACGACCTTGGAGTGATAAAGCATATATGTAACCGAGCATTGGTTATGAATGAGGGAAAGATTGTAGAATCTGGTACCATGGAACAGCTTTTTGGAGATCCCAAGGAGGAGTACACGAAGAAATTATTAGAGGCAGTTCCGACAAAAGATAATAAGCTTCGTCCAACAAATAGTAATTTGTCACCGGAAGTTATCTTAGAGGTGAAACAGGTAAATGCATTTTACCAGGAAAAGCAGAAGAGTATCTTAGCGGCGAAAGAAAGAAGACAGATTCTAGATCAAGTTTCATTATCACTGCATAAAGGTGAAATTCTTGGTATTGTTGGGGAAAGTGGTTGTGGTAAATCCACACTAGCTAAGACCATTGTTGGTTTGACAGATGATTATACTGGTGAAATTAAAACCAATGGATTGAGACCGCAGATGGTATTTCAAGATCCTTATGGAAGTTTAAATCCTGTGAAAAAAGTAGGTTGGATACTGGAAGAACCTTTGAAGATTCAAGGTGGATATACAAAATTAGAGAGAGAAGAAAAGGTGCTTGCATTATTAAAGCAGGTGGGTTTGCAGGAAAAACATGCAGGAAGATATGTATCGGAGTTAAGTGGAGGACAGCGGCAGCGAGTAGGTATCGCATGTGCAATTATTTGTAATGCCAAAGTGGTCATATTAGATGAACCGGTTTCCTCTTTAGACGTAACGGTGCAGATGCAGATCTTAAAATTACTACAAAAATTAAGGAAAGAGTATGATTTATCCTATCTATTTATCTCCCATGACTTGAATGTAATCTATCAGATGTGTGACAGAGTATGTGTTATGTATCAAGGGAAGATAGTAGAAACTGGGGATGTAGAACAGTTATTTCAACATCCCCAGCATGACTATACGAAATCGTTATTAGAATCAATACCGACATGGTAAATAAATTCTTAAGAAATTACCAATTTCTTTGGCATGTTTCATATTATAAAGAGGAAAAAGGCTGTGCATCATAACCATAGAAAAAATCATAAGATGATTTCTATGTTATGAGATACAGTCTTTTTCTTTTGGCTCTGTGTCAATAGTTGGGGTGAGGTTCCTTTGGAACCTGCCCCATTACTGACTTCAGCGCCTTTTTTATGTTAGGCACCTAAATAACTATTTTGGGGCATGCGAAAAAAGCCTCTTTATTGTCG
>JAEZUR010000035.1 GCA_023420935.1 Bacillota bacterium
TTTTCTCTCCTAAAGTCATAATATTCCTCCTTTATTCATGACTTCATTATAATAAACTCATACTTTATTACTACCAATTTAGCATGGAACTATCGCAACTGTAAGTTGCATAATTGGATATGATATAAATCTTGCGCGAAAACGTAATTATAGTATAATAAAATATAGAAAATAAAACCAGTTAATTCCAAACAAAGTTTTGATACTATCAGAAAATAAAGGAGATTATATATGTTAAAACCTTTACAAGCTCTACTAGTAACAATTAGTATGGCAACGTTAATAACTACTAATAGCCAAGTCCTTCATGTTAACAATATGTCGTTACCAAATTCAATTGCTTCCGCGTCTAAGGAAAACTCATCTGTAAAATACTTATCGGAAGCCGATAAATCCGCAGATTTGCTGAGTCAAATTTATCAAAAGAAAAAATTATATACAACCTATAATGTAGATATTATAAGAAGTGATTTTGACGGAAATGATTTGGAAGAATTCTTTTTTGTATTTACAGAAAAAGACACAACAAAAAAAGATCGATTAGATTACTGTGCTGAAATATGGTTTGGCAATGAACTAGGTGTTAGAAAAATTGTAGAATGGAATTATATTTTCCCTGATACTTATGGATGCTTAAAGCTTGCAGGAAAAACATACTTTCGTTATGATTACGCCTATCCCAATGAGAGTCGTACCGTATTATTAAGTGTACAAAATGGTAAATGCGTAAAAAGTTTTGTTGCTAAAGGTGGAGCAAATTTTAGTGACGATAATACCTTCACAGTTACACATTCAACCTACGACATGTTGTATGAAAAGTCATATGATTACTATTGCGGCCACACATGGAAAGATTATTATTTCTATGCTGATGATCAGGGATTTCATGAATATGAAGCTAAAAAAATTAGTAAAAAAACATTTCAAAAATATAGCAATGGTGACAACATATTAACAGAAATCAAGAAAATATACCAAGCTAAGGGTACTATCGTTTCATTTAAGTTTTTAAAACGTACCAATGGACTCATCCATATAAATATAAGCTGTGATACAAAAAACTCCATTTATTACTACTTTAAAACATACAAAATTCCAACAGATAACTCCCTAAAACTAATAGAATCAGGTGAGGGCAATTACTTAACTAAATTAGATGGTGATTTAAAATAACGTAAAGAAACTACATGAAGTGATACATTCTCCATGTAGTTTTTTATTACTTCCCTATTATTTCTCATTATCTTATAATGCTCTGTGTTTATTGAACCCTTATGATAACAGGGTCAATAGCCCTTTGAAAAACCTTGAATTGTCAATTTGCACTTCACAACCTCTACTTAAGTGATACACAATATAATTTGATAAGCAACTGTTATGAAGTCGTTGGTACTTAGGTTCTGTACTTTAGAACCTTACGTACCGCTACGAACTTCATCCAAGCGAGAGCGTGTTGCGAATCAAATTATATTGCGTATCACTTCATGAAAACATAGTCTGTGCAAATTGACACTACTCATAATTTTTTTCAAATACGCTTTTAATAACCTACTAATTTATAGATTTTCTGCTAATTCAACCATTTCTTTCGCCGCTTCTTTTATATTCTTCTGAGCAATAATAGCCGAAACTACAGCCACCCCATCTATGCCCGTGCCATATAAGTTCTTAATGGTTTCTTTATTAATTCCCCCAATCGCGACAATTGGAATACTTACTTCATTTCGTATTTCTACAAGGGTATCCACAGTGACTGCTCTTGTATTCGTCTTGGTGGAAGTCGCATTCATAGCTCCCACACCGATATAATCTGCTCCATCATCCATGGCCTTCTTTGCCTCTGCCACATTTGCAGTTGATACTCCTAGAATCTTATCCGTTCCAAGTAATTTTCTAACTACCGCTGCATTTAGATCACTTTGACCAACATGCACTCCATCTGCATCCACAGCAAGTGCGATATCTACTCTATCGTTTATAATCAAGGGAACTCCATATCGATTCGTAATTTCTTTTACCCGTAAAGCTATCTCATAAAAGTCATTCGAACTTACATCTTTTTCACGAAGCTGAATGACGCTACATCCTCCTTGAATCGCTGATTCTACTGCCTCTTCCAAGCTATCAGTAGACATAAGATGACGATCTGTACAAAGATATAGCCTATAATTTATGTATTTCTTCATGATTTCTGCCCTCAACTTATTGCTCTGAACAGAAAGTTACTGTTTCCCCTTCTAATATCATATTGGTTGTTCGAACAGCACACATTTTACCACACATAGAACAGGAATGTTTGTCTTCGGGAGGAGTACTCTCAAAGTATTCTCTTGCCTTATCACTATCTATTGCAATATCAAACATAGCTTCCCAATCTATCTTCTGTCTTGCATGAGCCATTTTATTATCAATATCTATCGCACCTGGTATCCCCTTGGCTATATCTGCAGCATGAGCTGCAATCTTACTAGCCATGATACCTTCTTTTACATCATTTTTATCTGGTAAACGAAGATGTTCTGCTGGAGTTACATAGCATAGAAAATCTGCACCACTAGCTGCTGCAATCGCACCACCAATTGCTGAAGTAATATGGTCGTAACCAGGAGCAATGTCTGTTACCAATGGTCCTAGTACATAAAAAGGAGCATTATGACAGAGACGTTTCTGTAAAATCATATTTGCTGCAATCTCGTTCATCGCCATATGTCCAGGCCCTTCTACCATAACCTGAACATCTTTTTCCCATGCTCGTTTGGTCAAATGTCCAAGTTCAATTAACTCGCCAATCTGTCCAGCATCGGTACTATCTGCTAAACATCCAGGACGTAGCGCATCCCCTAAACTAATTGTCACATCATACTCTCTTAGAATTTCTAATACTTCATCATAAAACTCAAAAAATGGATTTTCATTTCCGGTCATACTCATCCAGGCAAATAGTAAAGAACCACCTCTGGATACAATATTCATCTTCCTGCCTTCACGCTTGAATGCGTCCACTGCACGACGATTGATTCCCGCATGAATGGTCATAAAATCAACACCCTCTATGGCATGTGCTTCCACTACTTTCAAGAAATCTTTTGCTGTAATCTCAAGTAAGTCCTTTTCAAGATAACCAATCGCATCATACATTGGAACAGTTCCTATCATGGCAGGAGATTTGGCTATTAACTCTTTACGAAATGTATTGGTTTTGCCATAATTACTAAGATCCATAATTGCCTCAGCACCGTATTTAAGAGCCAATTCCACTTTATCCATCTCAAGCTGATAATCTTTACAATCTCCGGAAATACCTAGATTAACATTAATTTTAGTTCGAAGACCAGTACCAATTCCTTCTGCTGAAAGGGAGCTATGATTTCTGTTAGCAGGTATGGCTACCGTACCACAGGCTACCAAGTCCATTAATTTTTGAACTTCCATTCTTTCTTTATTAGCCACTGTTTCCATTTCTGGTGTGATAATACCTTTTTTTGCTGCTTCCATTTGGGTCTTGTAATTTCTCATCTTATTTTTCCTCACATTCTATATTATAGTTATAAAAATGATTCGTTGGTCCATTCCCTCTCCCAATGGATAGAGAATATTTAATTGCATTGGTTACATATTCTTTAGCTAATTTAACTGCCTCCTCTATGGTTTCCCCTTTTGCCAGGTTAGCAGTGATTGCCGATGATAAGGTACATCCTGTTCCATGGGTATTCTTTGTATGTATTCTTGGATGACTATAGGTTCTAAACTCACTACCGTTGAATAAAAGATCCACCGGATCTCCCTCCAAGTGCCCTCCTTTGATTAAGACATTTTTAGCTCCCATTAGATGAATCTCCTTAGCAGCATATTTCATCTCTTCTTGATTTTTTATACGACGTCCTATTATGATTTCTGCCTCAGGAACATTAGGAGTTAACAAATAAGTTAATGGTATAATCTCCCCAATTAAGGTTTGAAGTGCTTCTGGCTCCATCAGTGCACAACCATCCTTTGCCGTCATAACCGGATCAAATACTATTATCTTAGGATGATATTCTTTCAACTTCCCAGCCACCGTGTTCATAGTTTCAACATTGGACAGCATCCCTACCTTAACACCATGCACATCAATATCCTCAAAAATAGCATCCATCTGATTCTCAATCATAGAGCGACTAACATCCTGCACAGAAATCACACGGCTAGTATTCTCAGCAACAATAGCAACAATCACACTCATACCAAAACACCCATTCGCAGAAAACGTCTTAATATCTGCCTGAATCCCAGCCCCACCACTACAATCCGAACCAGCAATCGATAAACAAGTCCTCATATCTCTCCTCTCCACTTACACCCTGACCCTAACCTGATTTCTTAACTGATCTCTTACCTACTCAACCAACCTCATGTTCTACACTGCTGCTCACTAATTTTACAATCATACAAATGTTCAACACTCTTTTCATCATTCCTGCCCCCTCCCTTTTAGGGAGGGCAAAATCCAATAAAGTAAATGATTTACCATCTGCACCAAATAACTCTGTAGCGGAAGCTAAGCGTAGCGTTGTAGCGAAAGATTTATTTGGTGCAGATGGTAAATTCCACAACCTTACTAATTTCGCACACACTAAAAAGGGAGCGCCCTAAAAGGCACTCCCTGTCATATCACAATCAGTAGCTCCCTTCGTTGGCATTATCCAAATCAGGTTTAAGGGTCGAAGTTGATTACTTCCTCTCAGCCTGCTACACAAGCTCCCCTGACATAAGTATTTAATTTTGATTCAGATTAGCATACTTTTTTGTGAAAGTCAAGTTTCGTATGAAATGAAATTACCAACTTCATTGTTCAGAAATCTTACTGTCACTAAATCAATTTAAAATATTCATACCAAATGGTTATTTTATCCTTATTTCTGTCCGATATTTTATATGTGTAAAAGAAAGCCTAAGGTGAGAATATGATTATAGATATTGATATAAAAATAGCAGATAGTGATGGTAAGTTGTTGCACCGTCTTGAAAAACGTATTGATAAGTTTGATTTCTCTAATGAGAATCTTAATTTTAATCTTGATATGGGAAAAAGTTTTGAGAACTTTTTATCAGAATATATGTCTTATAGTGGTCGAGTCATTCGCGAAAGATTAATTCAAAATCTTAGGACTTCACTCACTGATAACCAGTTTAAAACAAAACTCATGAATCAAGAGGCAGAGCGTGAAGTGGAGTATAGAATATCCGTTGGCGCAAGCAACGTATTTATTGGAAAATTTCCTTTTCATGATCTTACACCTGTTAAAATCAAAGACAACACACTTAATACCACAGAATATGATAACGCAGAAGAAGATACAGATTGGGATATCACTAGTACCATGTCCAAAGCTATAGAGAAATATGAGGCCAACTTCTATCAGATTAATCAGGAAAATGAGCCTTTTAATCCAGTAATGGGGTTGGATGCTTAAGCATCCAACCCCAACTATTCACGCCGATAGAAAGTTCGCCAAGCGTGCTTTCTAGTTTATATAAATAACTAATTAAAGTTTTTTTGTTGATTGTCCTATGATCAATTCACCGTCAAAAGTTTTATGTTCTTTTTTCAGTTTTTCGTTAATGATATCAAATAAAATTCGAATTGTCTCATGTGCCATTTCTTCTACTGGTTGGCGAATAGTTGTGATGGATGGTTGGTAGTAAGAAGTTATATCAAGACCGTCATAACCAGCTATGGAATAATCATCTGGTACTTTTTTTCCCATATCAAACACTGCTTTACAAGCACCTACTGCCATACTATCAGAGATTGCATAGATCGCAGTAAAATCCTCATTTGACTCGATCAATTCTTTGGTTATCTCGTATCCATATTTCATGGAGAAAGTTTCAATCGTATCATCCTGTCCACGACGAATTAAATTCTTGTTCACTGCTATTTTTCTATCTTCTAACGCCTTTAAATAACCAGATAGTCGTAACTTACCAATACTTTCATCTTCTTGGGGTGCAGCTAAAATGGCAATCTTCTTATGTCCGTTTTCACATAAATAGTCGACAATTTTATAACTTTCTTTAAAATCATCCACAGTAACAGAAGAATAATACTCTAGATCTATTTTTCCAGAAACACCACCAGTACTAAGTACAAATGGTACATTGAGCTGTTTTAATTTTTCAATGGAATAAGTGAAAAAACCTCCAAGAAAGACAATACCCTTAAGGCGTTTTTCTTTCACTAACTGAAGCGCAACATCAACTTCGTTCTGATGTTCTTCAACACGATGTAGTATAAACGAATATTTTTGATTTTGTATCTCTGTTTCGAATACCTTTAACATATTGCTGAAAAATGGGTTACTGATACCTTTAATCAGAACTGCAATCGTATTCGATTCTGATCTTTTTAAATTCCTAGCACTATTATTTGGAATATAATTATACTCTTTGATTGCCTGCAAAATCTTAGATTTTGTCTCATCATTAATATCAGGATGGTTGTTAATCGCTCTAGAAACAGTACTGACACCAACACCACATTTTTTTGCAATATCTTTAATCGTTATTGAATCCATTTTTCTTCTTCCTTTGCATCTGACAATTCTACTTGTCACTACATATAGTATATATGATAAATAAAAAATTACAAATGTTTTTTATACAATTAATGATCTTATTGCAAATGGTTATTTTCTTCCGTACAGCTTCGTTATACGATGTATTCTTTGTATGAGATCAGAGGTAATATCCTCTTCACTAAGTCTCCACATCCAATTGTTCCCCAGTGTAGAAGGTGTATTAATGCGTGCTTCGGTGTCTAGACCAAGGTAATCTTGTATTGGTATAATACATAATTTAGAAACACTTTGATGTGCTAATCGTATAAAATCCCAGTGGATTTCTTTTAAGCTAGTATTCTCATTATTTAGATATGCCTTTGATAAGTCTTTATCCTGTTTATTAATACTATGATACCAACCAATTATAGTATCATTATCATGAGTTCCCGTATATACAACACTATTTTTATCATAATTATGTGGTAGATAATCGCTCTCTTCTCTGGAGTCAAAAGCAAATTGAAGGACTTTCATACCAGGATATCCTGTTTGTTTTAATAATTTACGTACACTATCTGTTAGATTCCCAAGATCCTCGGCAATAATATTTACATCACCCAATTGCTCTTTTACTTCTAAAAAGAATTCAAAACCAGGACCTTGTTTCCACTCTCCATTTTCAGCAGTGGTATCCCCGTATGGTATGGAATAATATTCATCAAATCCTTTAAAATGATCCACTCTAAGTACATCATATAACGTCAGACTATATTTAATGCGTTGTATCCACCAGCTAAACTTATGCTTCTTATGATACTCCCATTGATATAATGGATTACCCCAAAGCTGCCCTGTTGCTGAAAAAGCATCTGGAGGACATCCTGCTACTGCAATGGGAGTCTCATATTCATCAAATTGAAATAATTTCGGATTTGCCCAGGTATCCGCACTATCAAATGCTACATAAATAGGAATATCACCGATAATCTGAATCCCATTATCGTTAGCATATTTCTTTAATTGATTCCATTGACATGTAAAAATATATTGTAAATATTGATAAAACCCAATAGTCTCCGCAAGCTCTTCTTGATACCTTTCTAGCGCAGCTGGTAGGCGAAGTTTAATATCCTCCTCCCACTCATTCCAACTAACGCCCTTAAATTTATCTTTTAATGCCATATATAATGCATAATCATCTAGCCAATAAGCGTTTTCATCCAAAAATTTTGTATAGCCTTTTTGGGCAACCACATTACTTCTTTCATAGGCTATTTTTAATAGCTTAAATCTAGACTGATAGATTTTTCCATAGTCAATATATCTGTTATCTTTTCCAAAATCATAAGAATCGCATTCCTTTTTTGTTAGCAGACCTTCTTTTATAAAATAATCCAGGTCGATAAAATATGGATTACCAGCAAACGTGGAGAACGATTGATAAGGTGAATCTCCAAAACTAGTAGGTCCAATGGGTAGTATCTGCCAATACTTTTGGCCAGCTTTCTTTAATATATCTATAAAATCGTATGCATTTTTCGAAAAACAACCTATTCCATACTTAGATGGAAGACTTGCTATCGGTAAGAGTATTCCACTCGCTCTCATTTTGTCACTTCCTTATTCTTTCTCATTAACCTTTCACCGCTCCTGCGATTACTCCCTCTATAATATATTTTTGACATGTTAAGTAGAAAACAACAATAGGAATAATTGCAAGTACTAACATAGCCATCATAGCTCCCATATCAATTCCACCATATCCACCTTTTAAATATTGAATTGCAATTGGAATTGTTTTGTATTCTGTACCAATTACTAAGTTTGGCAACAGATAATCGTTCCACACCCACATGGTATTTAGTATAGCAACGGTAATTGCAGTAGGTTTAAGAACCGGTAATACTACTTTAAAAAATGTCTCCAATGGATTACAACCATCGATCATTGCTGCTTCTTCTAATTCTAGTGGTATTGATTTTACAAATCCACAGAACATAAATACTGACAATCCTGCACCAAATCCAAGATAAACATAAATAATTCCAACTGGATTATCAAGATGTAATACATTGGTAACTTTAGTCATAGTATACATTACCATCTGGAATGGTACAATCATAGAAAATGCAAATAGATAATATAAGTAACTATTAAATTTTGTTTTTACTCTAGTAATATACCAAGCTGTCATGGATGTAAATAGTACAATTACAATAACTGCACCAACTGTAATAAAGAATGACCAAAAAGCTGCCTTTGGAAACTCTATTAACTCGATACCAGTAAGATAATTTTCGAATTTAACAAATGTCTCACCAGTTGGGAGTTTAAATGGTTGTTCACTAATAAAAAGTTTTCCCTTAAATGAATTCAAAAGCACAATAAATATTGGTGCTAAGAATAATGCTGCTAAAATTAATAAAATTACAAATAAAATTTTATTACCTGTCTTGTTCATTAGCTTTCCTGCTCCTTTCTTCTTGTCAGACTAAGCTGAACAAATGCTACTACTGCTACGATTAAGAAAAAGATAACCGCTTTTGCCTGACCTACACCCTCACCACCTACAGAACCATAAAAGGTATTATAAATATCAAGAGCAAGCATTGATGTCTTCTTGGATGGTGCGCCTGCAGTCAAGGCTAAGTTTTGATCAAATAACTTAAAGGAGTTTGACAAGGTTAAAAACAAACAAATGGTTATGGATGGCATAACCATTGGAATGGTTATTTTCTTTAAAATCTGGAAGGAAGTAGCACCATCAATTTTAGCGGCTTCCGTTAAATCTTTTGGTATATTTTGAATACCTGCTATGTAGATTACCATCATATATCCAATCATCTGCCAATTCATCAGGATAACTAATCCCCAAAATCCGTATTCTGGCTTAAAGGTGAGTGTAACACCAAACTGATACAATACCCCATTAATAATCAGCTGCCAGATATAACCTAGAACGATACCACCTATTAAGTTTGGCATAAAAAATATGGTTCGAAATACGTTAGTTCCTTTTACTTTTCTTGTCAGCAATAGAGCTAACAAAAAGGATAAAAAGTTAATAGTAAGAACGGATAAAACAGTAAACATCACTGTAAATCCAAGTGCGTTTAAGAATTCTTTATTAGAAAACGCATCCACATAATTTCTAATTCCTACCCATTTTGCATCAATTACTGTGGTAAAGGTTGTAAATGATAATACAATTCCCAAAATAAAAGGTACAACAAATGCTAAGATAAACGCGGATAAGGTAGGCAATAAAAAGATAGGGAAATACTTTTTAGTATGTTTTTGCATATGAACTCCAATCTGCATGCCTTAACATGCACTTATGTCTAACTTTATGTTTCCTATTAAAAATGGTGAGTCAAAAGTACCTAACTGACCCACCATTTATCCATTAGGATGTTAATACATCGAAAGAATTATGAAATTAACATCTTAATAAACTAACATTCTAATTATCAGGAATGTTTATTCTTTTGTTTTCGCTCTTTCGGATTTCCAAGAATCCTTAACAACCGTTGTAACGTCTTCCCAAGACTTTCCACCCTGTACATATTCAAGTAATGCATCACCAAAGTAATTTTTGAATGCTTCACTTGGGAACGCAGCAAATGTCCAAGTAACACTGTCTTTGTTCATCCAGTTGATTACTTCTTTTGCTAATGGATCAGCAGGTCTTTCTGCTTCTGTAAATGTATTGAACGGTGCAATAAATCCTAAATCATTTGTGATGTAACTCTTACCTTTATCACTTGAGAATAACCACTCTAAGAATGCAACGGAAGCATCTTGTTTCGCCTGAGATACTTTGCTGTTGATTGCAAAATAGTTTTCTGTTCCAAGGCATAAACCTTGAGTTTCTTCTCCAGCCATTCCAGTATAGATAGGCATAAATTTAATATCTTCTTCTTTTACAACATTTCCATCTACGCCACTGATCTGTGACCATGCCCAGTTACCATTTTGAACCATAGCAGCCTGACCAAGTGCAAATTCAGCCATTGAATCATTTACTGTTTTACTTCCTAGTAAACCTTTTTCCGCTGTTGAATTATTGATATATAAGTCAAAAATGTTTTTGTAGTTTTCATTATATTTAAACTCAATTTCATCTGCTGCTAAACCAGCTAAAATTGAATTATCAAATGAAGTATTATCTTTGAATTCATAGTAGAATGGTAAGTTAGCTAAATGAGTCTGCCATCTCCATTGTTCTCCGGAAGCTAATGAAGTAGATGCAAATACACCTTTAATACCAAGTTCATCTTTTAATTTAGTCATATCCTCTGTAACAGCTTTTAATGTTGCAAAGTTGTTGATCTGATCCATAGAAGTTACATCTGTTGATTTGTTCGCTGATGCAAAGTATTTTGCCATAATAGCGTTATTGTAAATAATTCCGTATCCTTCTTCCACATATGGGATACCATAAACGCCTTCACCCGAAGTAACAGCTAAGCTTGGATCTAGTAAATAAGAATATAATTTCGTTCCTTTTAAATCTGCACAGTAATCTTTCCAGTTATTATATCCAACTGGTCCGTTAATCTGGAAGATGGTTGGAGGATCTGATTTTGCAACTTCTGATTTTAAAGTTTGCTCATATGTACCACTTGCAGCTGTAACAACTTTAACTTTAATTCCAGTTTCAGCTTCATAATCAGCAGCAATTTTTTCATAAACTTCTGCGATTTCAGGTTTGAAGTTTAAGTAATAAATCTCATCAACCTTTTCAGTTTCTGTTTCTTTTTCTGCTACATCAGTGGTTGCTTCATTTTTTGCAGCATCTGTAGTTGCTTGTGTGTTCTCAGCATTTTCTTTCTTCCCACATCCAGAAATCATGCCAATAACTAGAACTACAGTAAGTAAGAGCGCGATAAGTTTTTTCTCTTTTTTCATTTTTCCCTCTCCTTTTTAGGTGGATTAGTTTTAACAACTATCCGTATTCATATTAACTTAAATGAAAACAGGTTCCGGTATATGTTACCCAGTTTTGATTTGTTTGGTAACGTTTCTGGTAACGTTTACAGTAACGTTGTCAGTAACCTTACCGGTAACGTTTTCAATTACAACTCAATTCTATCACAATTATTATAAAATGCAATACCTTTTTTATATTTTTTTTGTACATTATTTTACATATTATTCCTAATGCCATGAAATCCATGTGCATTTTGAATGATTATACTACTCAATTTGGAACTTATTTAACGCTTCTTCTAACTCTTTTGAATTTTCTCCGAGTATCTTTGAGGCATTTTCTAAGGTATTAACTGTAACCGATTGCTCGTAAACTGTTTCAGAAATACTATTGGATGACGCTAACGTCTCTTCCGAAATAGCTGAGATATTTTCAATCGCTCCCAATGTACCACATCTGGCCGAATCCATATTTTTCAAATCCTGTCCTATCTCTGTAACATTTTCAATTAACTGCTCTATACTTTGACTCATACCACTAAATGTTGACATGGTATTGGATACAATGTCGTTTTGCTTCCCTACAATTGTCTCAGCTTTCTTGGCCGTTTCCACTGTATCTGCAGTTTGTGTTTTAATATCATAAATTACTTTCTTTATGTCCTCTGCTGCTTTCATGGATTGTGCTGCTAGATTACGAATCTCATCTGCAACTACTGCAAACCCTTTTCCAGCCGCTCCAGCTCTGGCAGCTTCAATAGAAGCATTCAAAGATAATAGGTTGGTTTGATCGGAGATTTCTGTTATGAGATTAACGATTTCACCAATGGATTTTGATTTTTCTTCTAAAGCAGTCACATTGGCTACCACATATTTGGTAATGCGATCTGTTTCATTGGATTGCTGCTTCAACTCTTCCATTCTCGTTATTCCTGTTGCAACCATATTTTTTGTATCTGTCATGGTATGTTCAATATCACCTAGATTATTATTTACTACTGTAATTCTTGTGGATAGTTCATCCATCTTCATCAAACAATTCTGCGAATCATCTGCTTGTGCAGCTATTCCATGTCCAATCTCATCTATGGCAGTGGAAACATGAGTATTGGAATTAGAGATTGTCTTTGATACCTCCATTACATTTGCAGCAGACTCTGATACTAGACTACTAACATTACCAACCTTTTGGATTAAGGTACGCATATTTCCAAGCATACTCGTGATATTTTGTGCCAGGACACTAAATTCATCTTTTTGCTTAATCTTAACCGTAACCGTTAGATCTCCTTCAGCAATCTGCTTTAAGTTACGATTGATGCTTTTAATACACTGAACAATTCCACTGGAAATAAAGCCACCTAGAGAGACTGCCACAATACATGCCAGCAACACGACCACTACTGTTATTGTCTTTATGTCATTGGCCTGTTTCATAATGTTAGTTTTTGGTATTAAGACCGCGATGGTTATGCCTGTATTCCCAATCTTACTGTAAAAGTATAAATGTTCTTTAGAATCATAGGTAACGTATTTGGAATCACTTTCCTTATCTGATTTTATACTGTCCTTAAAATAAGCTTCCTTACTAAACTGAAACTGATCGGATATATTAACCTTATCATCTTTGGAAGATTTATTCTGAATAACTAATTCTCTACCGTCGGATGCAATAAGACCAACAATGCTATTGGATCCTAGATTCAGATTGCCAAGAAAACTTTCCACTTCACTTTTACTAACATCAATTACAATACAAGCTTCATCAGGAGAAAATTTACGAATCAAGGAGAATGCATAATCTTTTGAATCTAAACTAATCTCAGAATCAATATAAGGATGTTCACCAATCCAAATAGACTCTGTGCTCTCATCCTTTAATAATTGTCCTTCTCCCTGCTCCTTCAGTTCTGCATAAAATCCATTCATATTCTCCATATCACTGGTTAGAACCGGAATTGTATCACCTGCAATAATATGTACATTACTGATAAATTTCTCTAGATCAACCTTTTTCAGAAATGCATTATTCATTTCTGTGACATAAGTAGTTCTTTCTTGAGCCGTATTTTTAACAAGTCCCCTGGTATAATAAGATAGATCCTTATCTCCAGTATATTGCTGTGAAAGAGCATCAACGGAATTGCAGATGTAATCCATATATTCTGTACTCATCTTTATGGTATTGCTGGTGGATTGTTCATAATTGGATATCAGGCCACGAGACGATTTGGAATATGAGATTACCCCTAGGGCTACGATAAATAAAACTGGTACAATAAATCCTAACACAAGCTTCTGTAGAATACCTATTTTCCTAAAATTCAAAAATTGTATTGTCCCTAATTTTTCTAGGATTGCCCTTGGTCTTTCTCTGCTTGATCCAAATGTTTTATCTTTTTTCTTTGGTCTTCTTACTATGATTTTGTTTAAAATACTAACCTACCCCTTTCACATTATAATTGTTTTGGTAATAATTGATACATTTGCCTTATCATAATACAATAGCTTTAGCAATTTTACAACATTTTTTCGATAATATTCGAAATTTTTCATCCTGATACCATACAAAATGACGAATCCTTCCTTTTTCATCCTTTTGATTAAATCTTTATTTTTATAATTTACGGAAAGTATACTTGACATTTCATATGATTAGTATTATGATAATTGTAAAGTTAACTTTCCATCTAAAACATTGTATCTAAGAAAGGAGAAACAATTGAAAAATCATTTGGAAGAAATCAGAAAAGCACGCCAAATAACGCAAGAAGAACTTGCGGCAGTGTTAGAAGTATCCAGACAAACCATTGGTTCTTTGGAAAATGGACGATATAATCCATCTATTTTGTTAGCATTTAAAATTGCAAGATTCTTTAATTTAAGTATTGAAGATATCTTTATTTATGAGGAGGAAGATTATAATGAAAAATAAATCATTGGGAAAATATGTATTCTACACTTTAATCGGTTTTATGCTTTTAGCCACTGGTGCTGTATTGGGAAAAGCCAATCGTGATATACCTGGTATCCTTGGAACCTTACCCTATATTTTTATTGGGATTGGGTCAGGAATATTTGGTCAAAATCTTGGTTCTATTGTTACTTTGCTCTCTTTAAAAAACTCGCCTGAAACCACAAAACGTATTGAGATTGAACAATCAGACGAAAGAAATATTATGATTCGTGATAAAGCAAAAGCAAAATCTTATGATTTGATGCTTTTTGTATTTGGTGCTTTAATGTTAGCTTTTGGGTTGATGAATGTTGATCTTACTATTGTGCTTTCTATGGTTGGTGCTTATCTATTCATTGCGGGGTCTAGTATTTACTATTCTGAGAAGTTTAGGAAGGAATTGTAAGCAGTGACTATTAGTTTATGAGTCAATTTGCACATATTGCAGGTAATGAAGAAAAGTGATACAAAACCTAGTTTGTTTCGCAACACGCTCTCGCTTGGATGAAGTTCGTAATGGTACATAAGGCTCTAAAGTACAGAGCCTAAGTACCAACGACTTCATAACAGTTGCTCTTCAAACTAGGTTTTATATCACTTTCGTAAAGGTTTTGAATGTGCAAATTGACAATCTAGGGTGCTCAAAAGATCTTTGAATCATTGGACTTTTGAGATTATACCACATTAATAATTCGTTGTTAATTGAACTAGCGTAAAATCTTTTCTTTACTCTTCTTTTATAATTCTATAAGAATTTATAAATTACGATCTAACTATCTTATTTACCATCTCGGAGGCTGTTATCATTATGATGATGAATAGAAGTAGAAATAGAGGTAGTACTTGGAATCCTGTTATGTTGGCAAGGAAACCGAATAGGGGGGGCATGAAGGTGCTGCCTACATAGGCAACTGCCATCTGGATTCCCATAATTCCTTGAGATACTTCTTTGCCAAAACGATTTGGGGTTTCATGTAGCATAGCAGGGTAGATAGGTGCACATCCTAGACCTATTAATAATAAACCTACTAGCTGAATGTAATCGGAGAAAGGTAATAGTAGTAAGGCTGCTCCTATGGTACAGATGATCTGTCCTATTCGTATCATTTGTTTATTATTGAACTTGATTGCTAGGAAACCTGCTAGAAATCTGCCTATGGTTATACCTAGGTAATATAAAGATACCCATCTGGCTGCTGTTTCTGCGGATAAACCTTTAGTAATTACCAGATAGGAGCTTCCCCATAATCCTGTAGTTAATTCAATGGCACAGTAACAAAAAAATCCGGTTAATGCAGGTTTCGCTCCTGTCATTTTTAGTAGAGAAGTTAGTGTATTATTCTTCTTCAGATCCTCTTCCTGATTCACCGTTGTTTCAAATTTTCTCCACAATGGTAAGGATATAAATAGGCATACAACTAAGACTGCTTGCATTACTCCAATGCTTGCATATCCTAGTCTCCATCCACCTTCTTTTGCTAAGAAAGCAGACATGATAAATGGGCCTGTTGTCGCTCCAATGCCCCAAAAACAATGAAGCCAGTTCATATGCTTCGCCTCATAATGTAGGGCTACAAAATTATTTAATGCAGAATCTACTGCTCCTGCTCCTATTCCCAACGGAATACCGAGTGCACAGATCCAAAAGAAGTTTGGAGATAAGTAAATACCTAAAAGACCTGCTGCCGTCATAAATACACTGACTGCCGTTACTTTACCTGTTCCGAACTTACGGATTAATTTTTCGCTAAAAAAACTGGATATAATTGTGCCACCAGATACAATCATAGTTTCAATACCTGCATAGGATATGGGAACATTTAGTTCTTTGTGAATCATTGGCCACGCAGAACCCAAAATGGAATCTGGTAAACCTAAGCTAATAAAAGCAATATAGATAATGACTAATAATATAGTTAACATAAATTCACCTAACTTTCTATTCGTGTTGACGGCTGAATCTGCCTTAATGCCATCTGGATTACCCCTATCTCAAAATCAGAATTAATGTTATTCTCAATTGTAATATGAGGTATCATAATTTGTTGGATTTGGGTATTGCACTTAAAATGTAGCATTCTAATGATGGAATCGTCCATTTTCTCACCATATAGTACAATAGTATCTGGATTATACATGCACATAAATGACATAATAGTCTTAACGATGAGTTCTACCTTTTCTTCGTTCTTATTCTCATTGTTTAATTGTAAATAATCCTGATTTACCCATTCCTCATAGAATGGAAGATATTTTACCTCCCCAGCCAGTCCATTGCGTCCTTTATAAATATCTCCATGCAAATAAATTCCTGCACCTGGTAAATACTTTTCAGGAAAATATAGTCCAATGACACATTGTTCCTTTGTTATACCTTGTTGATAGCAATAACCTGCTGTTGCGGCATTAATATCATTTTCAAAGGTTACGGGTATATGGAATTGTTCCTTTATGTAAGAAACCAATTTGGTATTTAAAAGACCCTCATAGTCCATGATCATGAGTGAACTATTGACTTCCACACCGGGCATTCCAAAACTAATTAACTCTATGTTTGAATATTCCATGATTAGTTCCTGTATAACAGAATCAAAACTATCAATAGCCACCTGAGTCATGTTTTTTTCCACTTTCTTTACTGGTTCCCCATAAAGATTGATAACCGTGAAAAATCCAGTATCCACTCCTTCTTTCTCATGGAGATAGATTATCAGCGCTAACCGATGGTTTTCATTAAACTGAAAGGAAACAGCAGGTCTTCCTACTTCTGGTTGAACAATCTGACTTTCTAAAATCTCGCCACTACGTAAAAGAATCTGAGTTAAAGAATTAATAGTAACAACGCTAATTCCGGTTAATTCAGCCAATTGTGGCTTGGTAGCAACTTTTACTCTTCTCATAGTATCACGTATAATATTAAGATTAATTTCTTTCACCAAACCTACATTTTGTTTACTCAACTTTATTCCTCCTTACCAACAAATTATATTACTCTAAAAAATACTTTATAAACATACTTTATTAAGTACCTTTATTAATTATATGCAGTAGTAGTGGAAATGTCAACCATACAATTTTATATTCTATTTTATTTCAAACTCACTGAATCGCTGATTCTTCTTCTATCTTAGCTCGTGAAGCATCGTTTAATTCATTTTTCAATTGCATTAAATAGTCGGAATGTGCTACCTCTCTACTGCCATATGTCATCTGTAATTCATATTCTAGAGGAAGCCAAGTGGATATATCTGCTTCATTGTGTTGCATGACTGCCTCCATCTTATCCAGCGCTTTATATAACTTAGCTTCTGGCGTTTTTAATTCCGTCATCTCCTCAAATATAACTTCAAGTTCTGATTTTTGTTCATGTGGCAGATGATTTAATAAAACATCGATTGCATCATTTTCAACCAACTCATCTTTCTGTGTCTTTAAAAAAGCAGGAATATCACCTGTGATGGCCTCACCGAAATCATGCACCAAACACATTAAAATCACTTTATCAATATCTAACTGAGGAAATTCATCTTTCACAAAATAAGCCATCAAAGCCAAACGCCAACTGTGTTCTGCTACGCTTTCTTCTCTTCCTGTAGAAGTCCACGAATGGCGTGTGTTGCATTTTAGTTTTTCAATTAATGACATAAAATGAATAAATTGTTTTATCTCCATAGGAACCTCTCTTTTTTAAAGCAATCCTTCTTTCTTTAATTGCTTGATTATTTTTTCAATTCTTTTGTTTTGCGTGTCGGTTAAATGCTCTCTTCTCTGCGCCATTACCTTTATGAACTCAGATACATTGTCTTTATTTAAACAAATAGAAATACGCTCTGCATGTTGAGGAACCTCTTTGGGTCGGCAATGAAGTAAATGCTTTATTAACATAGGAAATATAACTTTCTCATATTCTTTATCCGCATTACTAAGCTTAGCCAATACTGTCATACACTGATCAATGGTTATTACACTTCCCGATACATAGGCCTTTTTTATCTGCTCTAATTGGGCATAAATTTCTTTCGGTTTTTGATCAGCAATCGTTGCTAATGCAGTCATTCCACCCCATACTAATCGATTATTTTTCGATTGTAATAGTGATAAAAAAACAGTTACATATTCAGTTATAAGTACTGGTTTAACATTCCCAATTTCATAAAGCACCTTTATACAGTCATTGGCAATGGATTTATTTTTGTTGTATAATCCATCTACAATTTCCTTGATACCAACTGCATCATTATTTAGAATTAATAATTTAGCCAATTCTATATTGGGCTCTTCATCATTTCTCCCCAAACTGCAAGCTAATTTTTCAATCATTTGATAATCCCTCCTATGAATAAACACTACACCACCGCTAATGATAACATAGTGTTATCATGAAATGTAACTCTACTTGACGCTATTCATCTCAGCATTTTTCTCTTTTTCCCCAGCTTTTTCCCATTCCATAAAATACTTCTCCATTACGCTAGGAAGATTATCCTGTGTTAACATTTCTGCGGGAAAGTCGTAGATTCCCTTTGATTCTCCGTTCTTTCTCTCTATTTCAGATTTTGGTTCCAGTATTACGCTATATTGTTTTATTTTAATATCATTGGTTTTCATTAATTGGTCTAGTTCTAATGACACCTTAGCAACATTCTCCCAAGAAATATCTTCAGAGTATAGATACACAGTGATACTTCCATCTACAGGTAGGTGCTTAGTATCTAATTCCATATCCAATGGTAAGATGTTGGTAATCAGATCGATACCCTTACTTAGCTCTGCTATTATCATATCATATTCATATGATAGATTCTTCTCGATGAGACTTTCTATAATATCATTAAATTCCTGATCCAATCTTATGTAGGTATTAAATCCTCCCAACACATCCTCTTTATAGGTATCTGTTACTTTTCCATTCGAATAAGATACATGAAAATGCGTATCTATACTTGTTTTCGATTGGGCTTTGGCATAATAACCACTATCTTTAAAATTATAGGTAGTCTTTGTTAATGAAAGATCCATATCATTGAAATTCTTTTCAACATATGCATTTATTTTGTGGGTTGCAATCGCTTTTGAAACTGGATTTCCAACAAAAGCACTCGTAAATGTAAATAGAACACCAATTATTACAAATGCAATAGATGCTGCCAAAACTCTTAGTATTATTTTCTTCATAATTCTTACTTCCTCTCTTTTTCAAATGCAAAGCCAAGTAACATACCAACGAAAACACCAACAATAACTAAAAAAGCGTAGAGAAAAGTAAAGAAAACAGAACCAGATATTGCTTCTGATATCAATCCCTGAGCTAACATTCCATCCAGTGCATTTTTTATGAATATCCCAACAAAAGATATTACCATAATTTCGATCAGGACATAAAACCATCTACTACGGAAGGTAAAATACCCCAATACACCCAGAAACGGCATTAGTAGTATATTATAAAACATGCCAGCATTATGAGTAATTCCAACTCCTATAATACTTCCAATAAAAATAATAATGATTGATATTATAAAACATATATTTCTTATACCGATACGTGGTCTCTCTTGTAGAAACAGATCTTTGAATTTTGACATCACTATCTCCCCCATTTATTGAATGTTATTTACTTTATTTAAAAATTCCATGATTAGTGGATGAGGATTTTCCCAAGTGGAGCTTAACTGCGGTTGAAACAAGGTTGCAACGAAAAACTGATTGGATGGAATAATCATAATTCGAGCTTCTCCCATTTCATCCGTTCCTACCACTTGAAATCCATTATCATTCAGTTTATCTTGGAATTGTCTCTCTAAACCAAAACTACAATTATATTGTTCTATCATTTCAGTTTTTCTATATATCGGGAACATGCTAGAATCCCTCATCAAAGATATCTTTCTTGTCTGCCCCACTAAACTACAAGTTAATGCTGTGATAAATATATTAGGTGTATATGGATCAAACTCATCGCTTTGTAATTCTTTTAACTTTAATACATTTTTCCCATATTCCAGAACTGCGTGTTGAAACCCTCCACAGGTACCAAGAAACGGGATATTGTTCTCCCTTGCATATTGTATACCATTTACTGCACCCAACATATTTTGATATGGGCTTCCTGGTGCACACCACAATCCGTGAAACTTAGAAAGTTTTAGCTTTACTTTTTCCATTAACGTTTTAGTTGGTACCCATGTAATCTCTATCATCATCCCTAACTTATCTGCACAGTGCTGTAACGCATCATTCGTTGCTAAATGAGATGCTCGTCCATCATAATCTCCTATTATTCCAATTCTAAGAACTGACTCCATCTTATATTCTCCTCCATAACAGTGACTCTGTCGCATAAGCAGCATGCATTCTATAATTTCATTCCATTATTATATCAATCACTTGCTCCTTTGCGACAGCCTCACAACCTTACTATGATTCTATCATGAATGAAATATTAATCAATAGATAAATTCCACTGTTACGCTTGCTTCAATTTCATGAAGCCCCGGCTCAATAGGTGTTGCTGCAATTTCTCTCATATTATAAGTAGCCGCATAAGGAATTGGTGGTGAACTATTTTCAACAATCTTAACTGGTACTAGATTCAGTGGAACTCGTAAATGCATGGCGATAGATTGCGCTTTACTAATTGCATTCATAACTGCTTGATTTAAAGCTTGTTGATAAAAAAACTCTGGATTTGATACTTGAAACGATATTAATTGAACAACATTAGCCCCATGTTCCACCGCAGTATCAATTACCATGCCAGCCTGTTCTATATTACTTAATTTAATCTCAAATATATTACGCACAGAGTAACCCTTTTCCACTCTCACATCATTTTCATAGCCATAGACTTTCTCAATGACGTATTGTGCTGTTTTGATGTCTGT
The DNA here is from genome assembly GCA_023420935.1 of Bacillota bacterium. Lineage (GTDB taxonomy): Bacteria > Bacillota > Clostridia > Lachnospirales > Lachnospiraceae > Mobilisporobacter. The sequence continues at coordinate 21,315 of JAEZUR010000035.1, forward strand.
TACGCCAAGATCTTTTACTGCCTGTAGAATCTCCTGACTAATCAACGCATTTTCTGATTGTACCTCTTTTAAATTCTCTCCAGTAGTTAAGGCACCAAGTTGAATGACTGCCATATCGGGCATTACATTGATCTGACCTTTTCCTGTTAATGACATGGTATTGCATGGATCACAGTGATGTTGAATTTCTTTATCCATTCTAAAACAACCTTTTATTCTTCTTATCTCAATATATGAAAAGATAGAAAAAGGGGAATACAAAACTAACTTCTAACATCAGGTTTTGCATCCCCTTACACTTTAGTATTAAGTTATTTTATTCCGCTTTGATTATAAAATCATTTTCTTTTGCAAATGTATACGCGGGTGTGTTTGCTTGACAATAAATAATCTGGTCATTTGACATTTCCCAAGAGTAAAATGCTCGCTTTTCAATTTCTTTTACTGTACTAGGAATATGAATTTTAATTAAATTCTCGCAATTACCAAAGGTATAATTCTTCACAGATTTTAACCCTGCTGATAACCATATCTCTTCTAGATTCCTACAATCACTAAATGCACTACTGCCCAATGAAGTAACACTATTTGGCAAGGTTACTTTGAATAACCCGGTGCTTTGGAATGCGCAAGTACCAATAGTCTCTAATTTTTTAGGAAAATTAATATCAGAAAGGCTTCCACAATTAGCAAATGCTCTAGTTCCAATTTCCTTTAGATTCGATGGTAAATCTATTTCCTTTAAATTCTCACAATTATAAAATGTATATTGTGGAACGCTAGGAATGGTATCTGGAATGGTAACTTTATTTAAAGATGAATTATCTTTAAATACATAAGGAGCAATATATATAACATCATCCGGTATGGTTATATCAGCTGCATTACCAGTATATTTTACTAGAAATCCATTATTGGTTATAACCATGTCGTTTTTTTCATGCTCACGTATCCAAACAGTGCCAGTAAATAGATTAGCGCCAATTTCCTTTAACGTACTAGGTAAATTAACCGTTTCCAGACTAGAACATCCATAAAAGGCCTGAGATTCTATCTCTTTTACCCCATTCGGAACATGAATTTTCGTTAAGCCTCTACAAGAAGCAAATGCGCTCTTACCTATCTTATCTACACTAGAAGGAATACTAACTTCTGTTAAGGAGGAACAATTATAAAACAAAGAATCCGATATAGATTCTATTGCATTGGACAAATCGATTTTATTCAAGTTTATACATTCTGCAAATGCAGATTTTCCAATGATTGTAATAGAATTTGGCATATCTATTTCTGTGATCTGATAGCACTGATAAAATGCAGAGCTTCCTATGGATTTCAATGTATCCGGCAACTTGATATCAGTTAAATTATTACATCCACTAAAGGCACTGTTTCCAATGGAGGTAGTTTTTGACGATAACGATACACTTGTAAGACTGGTACAATAATTAAATACATAATTATTTAATTTTATAATGCCTTCTGGAATTGTTACCTCTTTTAATTTGTTGCAAGATACAAACGCTCTATCTCCTAGTGATTCTAATTCCTCTGGCAGAGCAATCTCTGTTAATGACTTGCAACTTTCAAAAGCACCATCTCCAATAAAAGTTACACTGTCTGGTATGGTTATATTCTTTAACTTAGCACAATTATAAAAGGTATTTTTCTCAATACTCTTTAAATCGCTTGGTAATTCAATTGATTGTAATGTTTTACATCCCCAAAAAGCAGAACCTTCTATCTTCGATATAGCGTTAGGCAACTCAATCTTAGTTAACACCTTACAATCCAAAAATAAACCTTGAGAGATTGTAGTTAGTTTTTCTGGCAATGTGATACCTTTTAATTTGGTACAGCTTGCAAATGCATACTGTTCTATCTCAGTTACCGTATTTGGAATTGAGATGGATACCAAACTGCTACAATTACGGAATGTTTCCATCTGAATCTTTGTAACACCACTAGGAATCGCAATTGTTTTCAGTTTATTACAGTATTGAAACGCCTGCTTACCAATGGTAGTTATTTGTTTCGGTAAAGTGATGGATGTTAATTTACTACATCCTTGGAATGCTCTTCTTGCAATATATGTGAGTTTACTGTCCTCTGGTATACTAACTGTTTTTAATCCACTACAATATGAAAACGCACTTATACTAATAAAATTAACTGATTTTGGTAAGGTTACTTTGGTCATTCTTGTACAAAAACTAAATGCACTATCACCTATATATGTTAATTTATCAGGCAAGTTCACATTCTGCAAATTATTGCAGGATTGGAAGGCCCCGTACGGAATTTTCTTAATTCCATCTGGTAAATTAATCTTTTGAAGAGCATAACAATTAGCAAATGCTTCCTCGTTGATTTTCGTTACGCTTGACGGTAAAACAATGGTTTTTACACGATTATTGGAATAAAATGCACGTTTACCAATTTCTTTTACATTGCCTGGAACGGTTACTGTCTTGTCTGAACCCTTATATGCAACAAGTACACCTTCCTTCACTACAAAATCATCGGAACTAGCCGAAACATTACGAGCCGGAATTGCTATTAAAATACAAATTCCTAATATAAGAAAAATACCCATCCAATTTCTTAATCTACTACTCATAATACACCTCCTAAAAAAGTATATGTTTATGTGTTACTGGTAATCTATAGTTGGAATATTATTACCAACTTACTTAATAGTATATTTCTTATTCAGAGCAGATACAAGTAAAAATTTACTAGTTGTAGATATTTCCATTAGATAAGTATTCCAAATCTAAAATTAAGTCTATCTTTCAGTATCAAATAATACAATATTATTATTATCTAAATTTACTTAACTAAATTGGTTTTGTTAAGTATATTAATAACCCATGTATAAAGTAACGTTTTTTGGGCATACTATATAGTAATACGGTATTAATGTTTTTTTATTAATGTTTTCGCACATTCTTTACGAAAATCATCTATAATTATAGCTTATTAACATCAAACTAAAATATGTATTTCGCACATATTTATCCATTTTCAAATCACTTTTAGAATAATTTTACACAAACTAACCATCCTTTTTGCAAATATTTTATTAATAAATTACAAAAAGCCATTGAAATTTTAACGAAAATGAGTTACTCTATAAATATAGTTAACTTTTTAAGTAAATCTAACTAACAAATTAACAGGAGGAACATTTATGAAAAAGAAAATTTTGAGTTTATTACTAGTTACTACGATGGTTGTTACTTTAAGTGCATGTGGCAACAAAACTAACGGTAATAACGCCGCAACGCAATCTCCCGATACTACGGAAACGCAGCCAACCGATGATGCTGCAGCTACTGGTGACGCTGGCACCGATTTAGCTTTTAAAGGAGATCTTAGTGTAATGCATTTCTCAACTTCAGAGGAATCCGAAGGAAATGGTGGTTCAGATGGTTTCCGTAAAACAATTGCAAGCTGGGAAAGCAAACACCCAGACATCAAACTTGGTCAAACTGTATTAGCAAATGCAGATTATAAGACACAGATTGCTACTCTTTCTGCTGCAAATGATTTACCTGATGTATTTTTATTACAAGGTATGAACACGAAACAATGGGCAGAGCAAGGCTTAGTGCTTGACATGACTGATATTATTGCAAAATCTCCCTACGCTGCTCAATATGACAATTCATTATTTTATCCCTTTACAGATGCAGGTAAAATATATGGTATTCCTGCTTTAACTGGTGGTACTTGCGCCGTAGTGGTATATGATGAAGCAAAATGGAAAGAAGCAGGATTTGATAAATTCCCTGAGACTTGGGAAGATGTTAAAAAAGCAGAGAAATACTTTAACGATAAAGGAATTGATACCATTGCTTTTGGTAATGGTGGTAAATGGCAAGCAAACTCTAACTTCTTATCTACCGTTGGTAACAGATTTACAGGCTCTGATTGGACTCACTCTCTAATTGAGAAAAAAGGTGCAAAATTCACTGATCAACCATTTGTTGATGCACTTAAATTCACTCAAGATATCTTTGCTAGCGGCGTATTCAACGAAGACTTTAATGCTGTTACAAATGAAGATGCAAGAGAATACTATATTGCAGGCGATGCAGCTGCATTCATTGGTGGCAACTGGGATGTATCCTATATTCAAGCCACTTTAAAAGATACCGATCTTTATGACACTACAAAATTTGCTGTTATCCCTCAACCAGAAGGTGCAACCGGCGATACTAAAACCCATAATATTGGATTTGGATACGCTGTAGCTATCAATGCTAAATTAGCAGATGATCCAGATAAACTCGCTGCTGCTATTGATTTCGCTTATACCGTAACTGGACCAGAATTTGCTGAATATGTAGCATCTAACTATGCTTTAGCTGGTATTACAAAAGTTGAAAATGTAGATTTAACTAAATTTGATCAATTTACACAAGATTTCTATAACTACTCCTATGTAGATAACAAACCTTGCGAAATCTATGATTCCTTTATATCAAGTGCTGTTTGGGATGTGTTTAATACAGATGTACAGTCCATGCTAAACGGTGATGTATCTCCAGAAGATGTTGCTAAAAATGCACAGAAAGCTTATGAAGAAAATTATTAATATACTCTTACTCTAACTTAACTATATAAAAATGCCTAATCTTAGTTAATTGCTAAGATTAGGCATAAAAACAAGGAGGAACGAACCATTGCTTAATACAATACGACCCAAAAACAGAGTAATTTTTGCGTATTTACTTATACCTGTATCCTTGTACATATTCGCAGTTTTTATACCGCTTATAACAGCAGGATATTATAGTTTTTTCGAGTGGAAGGGCGGTCCAAATAAAACATTTATTGGTTTTGACAACTATGTTAATTTAATAAAAGATTCTGTATTTTGGGAATCATTTAGCCACAACATCTATTTAGTAATCGCATGTATTATTGGTCAGATCGGACTTGCATTTATCATTGTATTAATGATAAACTCTCGTCTTGTAAAATTAAAAGGAATTCATCGTACCTTTGGTTTTTTCCCAAGTACCATTTCTGCTGTATACATAGGGTTTATTTGGAAAATGGTATACGATTATAAGCGAGGTATCTTAAACTGGTTCCTTGATTTAATGGGAAATACTAACGCATCAAAGGTTTGGTTAAACGACCCAAAATTAGTTATGCTCCTTATCGCAATTCCGTTAATATGGCAGTTTATCGGTTATTACATGGTAATTATTATCTCCGCTATATCGTCTGTAGATCAGGAAATTTTTGAGTCATCCGAAATAGATGGAGCAAACGGAATTCAAAGAGCAATTCATATCGTATTTCCACTAATTAAAAATACTTTATTAGTATGTGTTACGCTTTGTGTTGCTGGTAACATGAAAGCTTTCGATCACATATATGTAATGACCAAAGGTGGCCCAGGTAATTCTTCTATGGTTATGGCACTCTATGGATATACTGTATCCTTTAAGCAACAGAATATGGGATACGGTAGCGCAATTTCAATCGGCATATTTGTTTTAAGTTTATTAGTAATAGGTGGAGCGCAACTACTAGTAAGTCGATTATCCAAAGAAAAGGAGGGCGCAAAATAATGAGCAAAATAAATACTCCTTCTAGTAACGATTTTGGATTAAAAATGAAAACACGATCATTATCTTTGTTTTTAAATTTTATATTGATAGTTTTTTCAGCATCTTGTATTTTTCCACTAGTATGGTTGTTCTATTCTTCTTTAAAAGAAAAACGCGTATTTAATGCAGATATTATTGGATTGCCAACATCACCTACCTTTTCAAATTATATTAAAATTCTTACAAACAAAGATTATCATATATTTGAATCACTCATTAACAGTTTTAGAACAACTATTATCTCTGTTGCTCTTATTATTCTATTTGGTTTTATTGTTGGTTATATTTTAGCCCGCGTTGAATTCAAAGGTAATCGAATTTTATACTTAGCGTTCTTAATGGGTCTATTAATTCCGATTCATTCCTTATTAGTACCTATTTATGTAGTGTTTAATAAAACCGGAATGGGAAATCATTGGTTTACATTAATTATTCCATATGTAGCATTTGGTCTTCCAATTGCAATCTTCTTAGTAGAAGGTTATGTTAAGGCAGTGCCCGTAGCATTAGAAGAAGCTGCAGCTATTGATGGAAGTAGTTTTAGTCGTACATTGTTCACAGTAATATTACCAATCTGTAAACCAATTTTAACAACAGCAGGTATCATTCAAACATTTGCATGTTGGAATGAATTCTCCTTTGCATTGGTGTTAATAAAGGATTCCAGATTGTATACTGTACCATTAGCTATGACTCAGTTTACTGGTCAGTTTGCTTCTGACTATCCAAAGATTATGTCAGCTATGTTGGTTACAATGTCTCCAATTATCATTTTCTATTTTGGATTTAGTAAACAAATCATTAAAGGTATGGTTGCAGGAGCTGTTAAGGGCTAGAACTTTTCTTTAACTAAAAACAAGCATTTTAATGGGGCTTTTACCATAATAGCATTCTGCTATCTGGTAAAAGCCCCGTCCACAATTTCCCTATTCTATATTAAAAAACAACAGATTTCAAGTATTAGACCAGGGGAATCTAATGAGTACAACCGCTTTGCCTCCTTAGGAAGCTATGTGCGATCCCCGCTCATATGTTACAACGAGAAAGACTCCTTCTTCTTCGTACCTTTGAGGAAATTGTGGCTAACATGTCCCCTGTCAGAAATCAAGCGAATTAGAAGTAGTTTTCTCATATGTATATTAGACCTATTTCTTCTTGTAGATTTTAAAATCGTTAGACTTAATATATCCACTTAATAACAGTAACCCCGTGATAGTCATTGCTAACGTAATAGATTCATATATAGGCACAACATTTCCTATTATTGCAAGTAGAAATATAACCGTCTCTACCGCTAAAATTTTTAATGTTCTAAGCCGATACACTTTTGTTTCTAGAAAGTCTAACTGATTATTATTGGTATCTACTGGTGCCAATTTCACAATAAAGAATCCAGACAAACAAGCTAGTAAGAAACAATTAAGTTTTGAACTATCATAGTATTTAATAAAACAGAAACTAATCGATATAATAAAGATAGAAAGTAAGTAACATCGTTTGATGGAATCTGCATGGTATCCACCAGCATGAGAACGAAGTAAAATAAATGCTAGTAAAAAAACAACACTGTGTGGAAATACCCCAAATACAACTCCCAAGATCATAATCGTTATTATATTCATACCAATTAGCAATCCCTGATTTAGTCCAAATTCAATTATCTCCTTCTCTTCCATTCTTACAAAACTTTTGCTTACTAGCCAATCTGTTACATTACTACTGTCTTTCATTGTGTTTAAAATTTACGTAATTTTTTTACAGAATCCGGCATTTTAGGTTGATAAAGCAGAAATGGACAAGCAGTATTGGCACTTACTGTTGTTACTTTCTTTGCGATACCAACTAAAGAATTACCACATATTTTTGTTATCTTATTCATAACCAGCCCCCCTTTCTGAATTCATAATACTACTATTTTGTCCTCAAAAATTCAAGTTGGTAAAATCTATATATAATTGTGGTAAAACTTACAGTTTTTCCCTATAAAGTCAGATATAATAATACTTCAGCTGTAAATAGATCATCATATTCGATATTTAAAATGCCATTATATTTATCCACCATCTTTTGTACATTAGATAATCCAATACCGTGGAATTCGTTGTTATCTTTCGACGTAATTAAGTTACCGTATCTATTTTTAATGACTCCTCGGTAATTATTTTGGATTAGAATATATAACGTGCCTTTATCATATTTAATCGTAATATTTAACTTCTTGTCTTCTACTTCTCTTAAGGCGCTAATAGCATTTTCTAATAAATTAGACAAAATTACATTGATATCAAACTGATTTAAAATAATATGCTCTGGTATCTGCACTTTAACCATTACATTGTCTGTTAGCTTTTTCGCTTCCCCAATCATATAATTAAGTATTGTATCGATCCCTGCATTGCCAGTACTTACATACTCCATGGTGTTTTTTATAGAAAGCTTCATCTCTTCAAGATAACGAAGAATCTCTTCATTATCATTTTTCGTAGCCATATCACCCAACTGAAGAAAATGATGTTTGATATCATGTTGTAATGATTTAATTTTACTTTGAGACAATTCAATAATCCTTATTTGGTTGGTATAGCATTCTAATTGCCGTTCTAGCAATTCTTTTTCATACTTCTCCGCATACGATTGTATAATCCAGTCGTATAAATAAAAGGCAACAATATTTATTAGCAGAATAAATATGCTTTCCATTACAATCAGTATCTTATTATTTGTTATATGATAAACTAGCATGATTATCATAATAATGCTTATGATTGGTATAGCCAACAGAGGGATTCCTTGAATCATAGCAAACCGATACTCTTTCTTATCCGATACAATCCTTTCTACAACCAATTCTAAAATGAAAATAAATAGGCTTAAAATAATATTATTGATTCCCTGAAACCAAATATCAGTAAAATAATTTCCCAAAACAAAAACTACAACAACATCTGCTGCCATATTAATTATATAAATCAATCCCACAGATACCACTTTTTTCATGAAAGTATCCGTATATAAATAAAACACTGCCAGAAGTCCTACAATATTAATAATCAAATTTAAAACTGGCATATGAAACTCTAGGTTTACTCCGCTAGTTACAACAAAGTAAAGTAGATATAAGATTATTTCCCATTTCTTTCCCATTGTTTCTCGTCGAAAAAAGATACCAGCAAATCGATAAATTACATAAATCCGAAACAAATTAGAAACCAGATAAATTATATTATAATAAATATCCATTTACATTCTCTCCCTTCGATAGTTCATAAGTCTTGACCTGACCTCTTTTCGATTCGCTTGGCTAATCGCCAAAACCTCCCCATTTACCATAGTGACACAATCATATCGATATTCCGAAATATAATCATAATGAACCAAAAATGATTTATGTATTAATAGAAAATTTTCATCTGACATTTGTTCCACAATGTTCTCTAACTTTCCATAAAACTCTTTGAACTGTTCTTCACCCCCAACTTTAATCTGTACCTTTTTTCCTTCGCTTTTAAAATAGTAAATATCTCTAAGCGGAATTTTATAGAACACCTTTCCATTGTTGTATTCGAAAAATTGTTTCCCATTTTCAATGAGTGTTACTATGTTATCCATCACTTCTTCAATATCTTTCACCTGAATCGGCTTTATTAAAAAATCCAAAGGCCTTACCTTAAACAGTTGTATGGCATAGCTTTCATTGGATGAGATAAATATAATCTGCGTCGTTTCATTCTTCATTTCATTCCTTAAGAACTTTCCAACATTAATACCACTTAATTGGCTCATTTGTATATCTAAAAATATCACATCAAAGTAATGATTCTTTTCCATAAAATCACACAAAGATTCCCCCGAAAAGAAAACAGATATCTCTACTTTCAAGGATTTTATTTTGGCATAATCTATAACCATATTTTCAATATTGGAACACGTAAAACTTTCATCGTCACAAACCGCAATACTGATCACTAGATTTTCCTCCTGTACCTATTTATAATGACACATTTCTAATCTGCTGATTGTACAGTTAAATTTTAACAAATATTGGTTATTTTATCTATCACTTTCTTAAAAAATTTAAAAAGGCATAAACTCTCAGGTTGCACTGGGCGTTTATGCCTTAACTTAAATATATTATGTTAGTTTTTATCTCTCTCAACTAACTTCACTTCATTATCCTTACGATATTTCGCCAAAAGAAGATCCAACATACGACCGTAACTCTTTACTCCATCCGATTGATCATTCGCCTTTAAATACATATTATTCACATGATTGGACGTTCTACTAACAACCGTATTTTTATATTCCTTCCAGTAAGATGAATTCATACTAATATCATTCAATACACCTTGAGAGTACATAGCTTTAATTACAAAATAATCCTCCCTACTCTGTTCATATAATGCATTTGCTGATATAATCAACGCCAGCATAGTGCTACTATATTGAAATTCAACACTATCTGATTCTATCCCTGACAAATACGCAAGATAGTTTGCTTCATCCTCTCTCATAAACCCTCGAAGATGCGCTAATTCATGTAACATAGTGGAAGGTATAGAATAATCAGGAATATCAACATTTATATTCGCTTCCATAGTAAATGGAAAAAACATACCTGTTATCTCTGCATTTGACATATATTTAGAAAATACGACCGACTTTGGAGGCCCATAGTTCCCCCTTAAAACTGGATATTCTTTACCTAATTCAACGTATGCTATATTTGCATCTCTCCCAAGCTCGCTTCTACTTTCGCTCAATTGAAATACACCGTTCTCATCAGTATTTGTCACCTGGGCTCTTAATTCATTTGCCCGAATAGCAAGACTTTCAGTAAGCGCATAAAGTTCATCTAAACTAGATTCCCCAATGGTCAGATTGGAATATACAGAGAATGGGTATCGGTAATAATTAATTCCTGCAAAAAGTGTAAATAGAAATAATACTACACTAATGCTACAAAGTAAATTCAGAATTCCTTTTAACAATTGCTTTCTACGTTCAACTTTATCAACTATTATTCGAATAAGAAAACGAATAACTACAGCCAGCAAAACTACAGGTACAACAATTACTATCATTTCTGCCAGTGAGAACGGAATCACCCCAGTAATTGTTGATAAAATTTGTGATATCCATTTATAGAAATGCTTCGCATAAATCTGCTCTGCAAAAAAACTGCTCTTCTTGGCAAGAATAATCAAAAGCAGCGATACAGGACTTAACAAAAGCAGAAAAATACGTTTATATGTAATAACTTGTTTCATCAATAGCGGACTCCAGTCTAAGTACAAGTACATTAATAATCTATCCACTATAATGGTAGCATTAATCGACAAAATATGCAATGTTCTAGGATATCTATGTGTCAGTAATTTATTACAGAACTGTCATATTTTATTAAAAGGCATTCCACAGAAATAAAAATATGAAAATACAGCCCCAAGCGTTGTTTGTATGTTTTCTCACAAGAAGCATTCCATATATTAGGATGATAATTGATGCAATTTCTAATAATCCAATAATTGAAGTATTAAAAGGATGAAACAGAACACAAATCAAGGCACAAGCCAATGCACCCTTATCAATCCATTTGGATTTCGATGGATACCGTTGATTGATTTTATCATAAATCACAACATAGTTGAAACCTTCAAAGAAGCCCCATATAATAGCAATTACGACAATACCTAAAAACTTTACCCAAAGCCCACTTGTCAATATATCATCTGTAATCATAATGGATAATGGAGCATATTGTCTTAATTGCCCCGTGAAAAGCAGGAGTAAAAAGTAAGGTAGGAAGCATAAGATTGACAAGCCAATTGCAAGGATAGAATTGTGACGCCTTATTCCAAAAGTAGTAAGGTTTTCTTTTCTTACTATGCATACAATTGTGATGCCTAGCCCAGCAATTCCAAATTGCAGTGCACCAATTATAAACAATCGTAATAATACAGAAATACTATTATCTTTCACTAACCTCATCAACTGGTCTTCAAAACACACATAGACACCAAATATGACGAATGTAACTATTGCTATTATCCATAAATCTATATCAACTTTCTTCTGTTCCAATGTAATTACTTTTTTAGCCATTACAATCCCCCTCTAGCATCTATTCTTTAACATAAATTGAAATATCATTAACAACTTGCCCGTCCGTATTATAAGCTGAACATAAGAGTAACTCGTAAGGATGATGAATAAACCATAATTACTCCTTTTTTTTATTTCTATCAGCTAATAAACTCGAAATTTATCCCGCAAGTGTTTCATTAAAAATCAATTGTAACTCATTATATGGTATCTCTTGATTAAGATAAATTTGTAACATTCCTTTTGGAGTCATTTTATATTGACTCAATTGTTGCCTATATTTCGTGATTCCTACGGCTTCAATGTTTATATGGTCTTTGAACGGAATAATTCTAACAAACTTATCTCCCACATAATAGCTGGGAAGTTTCGCCCATAGTTTTTCATCAATATCGCAAACTACACTTCCAAAAACAACCGCTCTTATTTCGGTAAAATACATTTGTATCTCTTTGTTATATTGGCTAATGTAATCCTGAACATCTTTTTTCATAAGTTACTCTCCTTAACGTTTTTCTTCCCATAACTCCCTCCATATAAAACATTAAATAGATAAAAGCATATAGGTAAGTCCGATTCCATTAAACAACATATGAGCTAAGATTCCCGGAACGGGTGTCTTCGTTTTTTCATACATAATAGTGAGAACAAGGCTAAATGCCATATATCCACCAATAATTGCGATTTCTTGTGGATGTCCTTCATACATTATTGCTTGAAATACATGTTGAATACCAAAAATAAAAGCAGTTGCAAAATGCGCAAATATACAACTTTTCTTTCTTAATACTGTAAAAAAACAAACTCTATATAAGAGTTCTTCAATCATAGGACCTAAAATAATACCCCCAAAAATCATAAAAATAACAAACGCTACTCCCCCATTTTGAATATTTTCAATAAAATTAGAGGTGTTTGAACTTGAGAATTTCGCAAAACCCAACATCTTAATTACTAAAGGTTCAATTAAGTTTTGAAAGATAATATTTTGAAACAAGAAACATAAAATAGTAGCAAGTAAAGTCCAAACAATGATTTTTATAGGACTCTGCTTTTTCAGTCCAATGATAACTAATTTACCACATAATACAAACGGAATGATCCAAGTTACAAATATTAAAATGCTAAAAATACCCGCTACACTATTGGATAAAAAAGTTACTCCAAAGGAGTACATTACACAAGCAATGATACCAACTACAGCTCTTTTCCCCTCAATAGTTTCATTAAAATCTATTATTTTTCTCTGTTCTTTCATCAAATACTCCCTTTATATTCCCTATATTATTTTACTTCATTATACTTTGGCACATATGGGCGTCAAACTTTTCCAACCATACCACATTTCATACTTGAAAAAATCATAATTTTGAATATAATTTCTTATTAAAATATAAAGCAAAACCTCCAAGTACAACAAAGGATGCTGATTTTCCAATAAGTACTGGTAATACCACCTCATATCCAGATAAGACTTGACATATTGTCTGTGGTATCATCATAATCCCTACTATAATACAGATTTTCAAAAGGATGGCAAATATCAATATTCCCAGCTTATCACCTTGTCTTAAAAGATATAAACATACGAGACATAATGGCCCGATAATTCCCATATCCAATACATAGGTCACTTCTGTAGTATATACTTCAATCAAGGAAAGTGGCGTTCCATTGACAACAGTAGGTATTATATCGGGCATCCAAGCAATAACAAGTGCAATACCTGCCATCAACAGGAATATTATATTACCTTTTGTTAATTCGTAATTCAATTCATTAAAACGAATAGTTCGCAATATAGAAAACATTCCAAATAACGAACAGGCTAATAATGCTATATAGACTAAATGCAGTCGATTGTATGTAACTCCGAATGATATACTTGCTGCATAATATAACGCAACAGCATATATAGATGTAAGTTTAACTCTTGAGATAATTGTGCTATTCGTAATATAGTTTTTATACGTGTAGATAAATAGCGGAACCAAAACCAATAAAATACATATATCAGTACCAATCAAAATCGGCGCTTTAAAATAGGAGTCGTGCGCATAAATTCCATTACCAAAAATTTTAACCACTGTATCATATTGATTTGTTACATCGTATCCTTTCGAAAAATTCATAGATAACATTCCCATAATAGAAGTAACACACAAAAGTAAAATTGTAAGAATTGGTAATATACTAATTTTCTTTTTCATTAAAACCTCCTTCTGTACTTTTAATAGCTCTATAGATATCTTATTAAAACTCTATCTATAACTCATCTAATTTGTCATACCTTCTCTAACTTAGTTAATTATATCATCTGATATCCTTAATAACAATATATTCCAATACAAGGTTGCTTTTATATCTTTTTAAATGAAAGTAAAATCGCCAGAAGTCATATAAAACATGAACCTTCTGACGAATTATGTTAACATTACATTCTAATAGATTTTTATTTCTATAATTCATTCTAATTTTACATCTTGATGAACAAAATCAACTTCTTTTATCTCAGAGTCACTATAAAGAAAAGTAATTGTGTCCAATCCATATGGAGGGTTATGTGGTCCTACAAATGTTCGAATTATAACCGTCATTTTTAATCCTTCCTGAGTGGACTCAATATTTATAATACCATCATCCATATATTGTCTGAATTCTCCATAATAGTTTTTGACCGCTTCACTTATATATGGATATAGAATAGATAGTATAAACTTCTGATATTGTTGGTCATCATATACATATTTAGGTAATGGATTCTCTGAGAAATTTATATTCGTTAATGCTAATGTATCCAACATCCTTAATGGAGCAATATCGCTAATATGATTTTGAGATAAATCTACATCCATTAAATTTCTCAACTTGCTTAAACTTTTAACATCACTAATCGCATTATTACTAGCATTTAACCTTATCAAATTATTTAATGAACATAAATCATCAATATTGTTTATCTGATTATTTGATAACACTAATGATTCTAAGCTTTTTAATGAACCGAGTCCATTTACATCTTGTAATTTATTATCAGTTAGATTTAACCGTTTTAAGTTCTGAAGTGATCTTAAATCACTCACACCAGATATTTTATTATTTGATAGATCGAGATATTTCAAGTTGCTTAATGAGCTTAAAGGACTGATATCTGTGATTTCATTTCCGTATAAATCTAAATTATTTAACTTGGTAAGTTCATGCAATACCGTAATATCAGAAACATTATTTTCAACGATTTCTAATGCTGTTAGATTGGTTAGGTTCTTCAAAGAATCAATATGTTCAATTTGATTCATCCCTAAGGATAAACTTTCTAAGTTTATCAATTTACTTAGTGGATTAATGTCTTGAATATTATTAATATACAAAACTAAATCCTCTAGCCTTAACAAGAACCTTAACGGTCGTAAATCACTTACTTTATTATTATATAAGCTTAAAGATTTCAATTGATCTATCCTACTAAGTACATCTATATTAGAAATCTTGTTGCTCTCTAAATTAAGCTCATTTAAGTTAACTAAGTTTTTTAGAGGGACAATATCTGAAATATTATTGTAACCCAAATGCAACGATTGAAGATTTTTTAAATTACTGATCGGACTAATCTCTTGAATGTCATTGAATCTCAGATTTAACTTTTTCAGACCAGTTAAATACTGGATACCTTCCAAATTAGAGATATTTTTATGATTTATGATTAATTCCTCAATCCCGTTTACATCACTTTCATAAATATCACCTTTTGGTTTATTTATCGCCTCCCTAACGCTTTTCTCCAAATTTTTATCAGGGAACTGAACTTTTTTATCATCTCTAGCTATACCATTGGATGAGCTATACTTTATAGTAGTATGGCCGTTCGCATATGCATTTAAAGAAATGGAAAATAAGATAATAATAATTAGACATGAAATTAAGGTTCTCAGATTTTTATTCACTAATATCCCTCCAACATGTATCATATTTAATAAATAGTATCTGTATCAATTGATATATTGATACCATGTTTTAAAATGAGACAAATTTTCCGTATGAATATTAGTGAATTTTGGAAGTGCAAAAAGAAAAACTTTCGATTAATTTAAAGAAATTTTACAGGTTCAATCGTTATTTAATATATTTATGAATGGTTTCATTACTCCAAACATGGGCTTCAATATATCGTTCTGGACCAAATTTACCGTCATCATTCCAGACTTGTGGTAGGCCGTACTTTGCTATCATATCAATAATTTCATCATATAAATAAATCTTCTTGCGATATTCCTTGTTATCATTTATACGAGGACTAAATGTAGGATGTGAATCTCCATATGTAAAAGACACTGTTGTTAGATCAAACTCCTCTAATGGAATTTTTATATATGCGCAATTTTCAAACCAAGTACTAAGCCAGGGACTATGTTCTACAACCATATAATGAGGCACTTGTCTTGTGATTATTCCACCCTTCTCTTTGAATTTTACTCGCAATATTTCTTCGTAATGTAAGCGGTCTTCCATATATGTTGCTTGTCTTTTAGCACATTGCACATCAGGTTTACTTATTTTTATTTCATCTAAAATTCTATTGGCTTCTTCAACAGAAGAGTCAGAAAGATTTCTAAATGGGCCTATTGTTTTATCATAATAATGATATAGATACATCTTTATATGCTCCTTACGTGTAATAGATAAAATCATGAAATGATATATAATACACCTCCAATGATTCTAAAAAATCTCTAACCGAAAAGCTATCCATTAGATTATCATAATAACTAATATACCACATATATTTGCTAATAAGTGTGAAATCCAGCATATGTAAATATTTTTAGTTTGATAAAATAGTATGCCATATATAATACTATCAATAAAAATCCAAGTTATATCGTATATAACTACTATTGGCGAACCCATTGAAAAATGTCCTAAAGCAAAAATCAAGGATGTGATTATAATTGCAACTATGGTATTGATACATATTCCCAATTTCCTTTGAAAAAAACCTCGAAAACAAATTTCCTCCGCTAAAGCCAGTATAAAAAGCTGTGGGATAAGTATAAATAAATTGTCGTACGCAAGCATTGGCTGAGTCCGATCAATCACATGAACAAAGTAATCAGGTACTATTAATTTTGATAAAAAAAGGGAAGCTAATCCAGTTCCAATAGGTAATAATATTAACCACCAGTACTTGATTAAATCTTTCTGCATCCCTTTAATTCTAAATCCTATTCCGGCTAAAGTTTGTTTTCTGACAACCTTTTCTATAAAAATATACGGAATGATAAGGATATATAAACCTACTTGTATTGTGACTATCAATCCCCAAATAATTGCAGGTAATAATTCTTTTACTACCATTTCTTTATTTCTGATTAGTGATTTCCTTTCAGTGTTCATAACCAATTCCCTCGCTTCATAATATATGTAAAGTCTAACTACCTAGCTCTAGACTGTCAACGAGCAGAAGGGTAAGTTACATTATGGCGTGGTAAGTTACATTACTTACGGTTTTGTAACGCTCGTAATCCTTCATTTATTTCTCTGGTATCTTTTATTTGAAGTAATTGTTCAATAAGATTGACGGCAAGGTACACAATAAGAATAATCCCAACGAAAAGTATAATTTGAAACAAACTAAAATTTTTTCCCATTAAAATTGAAAATCCTATGATGATTACTTCCAGAGCTAATAAATGTAGAACTTTACGGATAATAGTCTGATGCAAGTTTAGCTCCTTGCGTGAGTATAGTATAATCGATGGCAGAATACCTAACGTCGCACCAATCAGCGGTGAATAGAACGCATCGAAACCGAAAGTAGCTTCTGGTTGAAGCATTGGTCCGAAAATCGCCGTTGCCACATTAAGACAAGCGGCTACTATAAAGAATCTTATTGCACAACTCCGTAAAAACGAACTAAACTTCATTATTCTCCCCTCCTAACACTTTTTTCAGCGCAGAAACATAACGGCGAGAAATAATAATTTCTTCTCCGTTAAAAAGCTTTGCTGAGAACCTTCCATTAAAAATTGGATATACGCTGTCAACTTTCATCAAATTTACCACCATTGATTTTGAGCAACGAAAAAACCGCATGAATTTGTTAGCTTCCTCAAATTCATACAGCTTAACCCGTAATTGGTATGTTTTATTTTCGGTATAGGCGAATACTTTATTATCCACTGCTTCAACATAATAAATATCCGTTAAAAATAGTTCGACCATTCGTTCATCTTCATAGCCAAATAAAAAAGTGTCGGTTGATTTTATAAAATTGATAATATTATTGACCTTGTCTGTTATACTGTAACATTGTATAACTACCTGCTCAGACTGATTTTGTTCTATTTCTTGTACCGATATCTTCATTTTTGCCTCTTATATGTAATTAATATAAAAACTAAGCGGTGTTTCTCTCAACCCTATTGATCCGAAAACGCCTCATAATCAGTTTAGCATATACAGATCTGAATTCCCATAATAATTTTCATAACCCTCGTAAAGAAAACTCGCGAGCTTCAATATCGTGTTGTGCCAAAATAGGATTAATCCTCTAAGGCACACACAAACACTGATAAATAGAAGGTTTGCGGCTTCTGTTGTTTATCTGCACACATACTTGAACACATGGGATGTGTGTTTTTAATTCCTTAATTTAGCCATATTCTACTTTGATTTGAGAAAGTTCATGAAGTAAAATTTTTGTATGAGAATGTTCATTTTCTAGCCGATAAGTGAAATTACTTTTTCTTCTAAATCACAAATTCTTAATAGAGTATCACAATATGGTTTTAATTTGGTTTTATCACTAAATAAATTCCCTGCTGAAAAATCTTGCGGTATTAATTGAGATAATTCATTACAAAGTTCAGATATTTTTTCATATTGTTTTGCTAAATCATCTCGCCCGTTATCATAGAAGAATTTAACTGCATATTGTCTATCTAAATATTGCTTATAATTACACATTACATTTAAATATGGTTCGAAATTATCGTCCCATTCATATGACTGCAAAGCTTTGGAAAAAGTTTTGTGAGCAGATAACCCATTATTCTGACCAGGTGCAATATTTTCTTCTTGAATTAATCGTTTTATAAGTTTTGTGGTTTCGGTAAATATTTCGTTTTTTGATGGTTTTTCACACTTGCCTTCAATAATCAAAATACGCAGTTGACTTCCTCCTTCACAAAAGCCGTCATGCCAGTTTGATTTTCTAAAATAACCTGTATCATCCGGTTCTTCATTGTGGTCTTCATTAACATACATAAAAGGATTATATCCTAATAACACATTACCATCATTGTCATAACCCGATATTATGCAAGCATCTGAGCAGTTTATAACACCCTCCAGTGTTATTACAGGGATACCTTTATCTATACTATCCATAATTAGTTGTCTATCAAATTCATAATCGCTCCTTATATGATGGGAAACTTTATAACCAAGCATTTTAAAGGTATGCTCGATAAGAATAGGTGTATGAATAACATGATTATTGCCGTGGTTCCACTTGCTAGCTGATAGCATTGAAAAAGAAGTGCGAAATGCGCTGCCAGAAATAGCACAAACGTAATCATAATCAAGCTTTTCACCTAGTGCATTAAGTGCTGAAACTACACTGTTTACAAACTCGTTTTGTCTTTGAGTATCTGACCAATCTACCTTTAATAAGTTTGGTATATAATTTTTAACCATACAAAAGCCTCCCTTTAATTTGAAATCAATTTCTATCGGATTGAATTTTTTAGGGTTTAAATATACTTCTAAATACTTTGAAGGGGAACAATTGAATAATCGCTTAAATGCTTTAGAGAATGCCTCGACTGTATCATAGCCATATTTAAATGAAATTTCAGTTACAGAAAGTTTATCATCTGCGAGGTCATCAATCGCAGATGATAGACGTCGAAACCTTATATATTCTCCAATAGAATATCCTGTAATTGCACTAAACAAATTTTGAAACGATGAAGGAGCATAATTAATTGCTTCGGCTATAGTATCAATTGTTAATTCTTCAAGTAGATTATCTTCTATATATCCTATTGCTTCTTGAATTTTGTCAATCCAGTTCATCTTATCACCAATCCTTTATTTTTAATATATCAGATTTGATAGAAATTTACTTGTCAAATCTTATGACAAATTGTCCATTGCACATAAAGTTTACTATTGAACTATGACGAAATAAATAATCTGAATTAATATAATTTATCTAATTATATACTGTTAAAATTATGAAATCAAATCAAATAGAATAAATGTGTGTTATTTACATAAAGGCATGAGCGTACACTTAGTTCTTAGGACATGATAACGGTTACTCGTAATGTCTTCGAGTAAACAGTTATCATGTCATTTTTTTCGATATCATTGAATGAATAATAGCATATTTTAACTACTGGTTGGAGAAGGATTGCACAGATGCCGGAATCACGTTCAAGAGCAGCCATTGAATCCATACGTAAAAGGATGTTGCACACATCCTTCACATATGATTTACAAGCAATAAAAAATCGCAAACCCTTAATTTGTAAGGATTTGCGATACTTTTCAATTAAGCACGAGACGGGATTCGAACATTTCCGCTGTTCGCAAACCCTATTAAAACAAGGAGGAACGCACACTGTCTATCAAGTGTCTACAGCCTGTCTACAATGAGCCTAAAATTATTAAATTAAATATACAAAAATCCTATTTTTCATTCGAATATATAATTAACTAAAAAAATAATATTTGTAAATTTATCAGTATAGTTTTACCTATATATTACATCATTAATCCCAATGTTCTGTATAAAGATAAGTTCCATTATAATCATAAACCTTATGCGTCCTTGTGTCTGCAAAAAGAATCAACATTGTTTTACCATTATATTTTTTCATAGCGTAGCTATAATGATTAATTTTTAAATTCTTAGCAATTGCATTAGCCCTTTTTTTAGGATTATAAATACTTGGTAATTTAGATGCCCAAGAAGGGCAATTAGATGTACATATCACCTTAATACTACTCTCATTTCCTGCAATATCTGTAACTTTAATTGTATAATTACCTTTTTTCTTAAACCTATAGTATTTCGATACTTTTTTCCCATTTAAAGTAATAGTCTCAATACCTGAACCTTCGTCATATACATCTACTGTACATCCAGCAGTTATTTTCTCATTCTTTTTGAATCCAAAAACTGGTGCTGTACAATCGTAATAATACTTGAAATATTTTGTATTTCCACTTTCAAAATTTACTGCGAAGAAATACTCAGAATTCTTTTTATCAATTTTATAACTACATGATGATAAAATACCATCATACAATATTTCTCTGTGAAATTCTGCAGATTCCATTGCATTTTCATATACTGAATAACTTATAATTTTTCCAGCAGATGTGAAATTAATGGTGTCCTTATTTGTATAAATTATTGGTGTATTTTTTATATCTATAATTTCGTCTGTTACATAAGTAGAATCATCAATATCAATGTCATAATTTGTTTGCTCTACTATAGAATCATCTACATAACTAGACGCTTTTGCATAATCTGTTTCAGATAAAGATAAACTAATTAATAAAATTGAAGTTATTGTTATTAATTTTTTCATTACCCCACCACCTCTATAATATTTTAATTGCTCATACTAACTTGAAAATTTAATCTGTACTATTAAGTGTCTACAATCATCTTTTTTAATTCAAATGTGATTTATTCTTAAATATTTTTCTTACTTATATAAAAATCAGTCAACGTTAAAATTAGGTTTTCATTCATTATTAATAAAAGTCAGACAATTTCTGTTATTAATCTACACACATACTTGCCCACATAGGAAACAGTGAGTTAACAACTAAAACAATATCATAATATTTCAATCTCCTTAGCCATAATCAAGTTGCTATCCAATTTTACAGGTATAAATCTTATCCGCTTACCAATTCTAAACATATTACTTCTATCGTCAATTATTACTTCATCACGATTAATAAAATACTCTTGGGCATTATCGTCTTTTACAAATCCACTAATATTTTCTTTATTTAAGTATACTATTTCTCCTTCTATCTTATTTGGTAAGATAGCCTGTTCTATTAAATTTTCTGAAATCTTAGTGATTTTCTTAATAAAATCACCTGTAACTCTGCTGCGTGATTTGTCCAATCTTTCACTACCAGTTAAATAATGAGTTGGAATTTCTCTATAAATACAGTAGGCATAATCAAAAGCATATACAGTGCTTTTCCTTCCTGTACCTTGTTCAATTATCTTAATAAGATTATATTCAGCAGATTTATTTACATATTTAATAAGACTTAAAGATTTATTTGGAAATGTAAATCTATATGCTCCGCGACTTTTACATACTTTTACTAAATCTAATAACCATTCTTGTTCACTTGTAGAAAATAAAGACTCCTGACTTTTTGATTGTTCTTCTAATGCATTTCTTATATCATCTAGATTTACTTTATCACTGCCTTTAGCTCTCTTATATGCTTCGTTCATTGCCATATCAATCAAGTGAACTAACCTTCTCATATTTCCCTCAGAAGCATATATTAGCTGTTCTATTACCGCAAAATTACCACTTGTCACATAGAACAAATCCTCTATTGTGCATTCTTCA
>JAEZUR010000067.1 GCA_023420935.1 Bacillota bacterium
TCGGTAATACCTACCGGTCTTTTAGCTTGTTCAGCCATTGTCCTACCTCCTACTTTTATTAAATAAGGAACTAATTAATTTAATGTTGCTAAAACATCACCAGCTTCAACCATTTCACCAACGGAAACATTGATACCAGCTACTGTACCACCTTCAGGTGCAACAATTTCATTTTCCATTTTCATAGCTTCAAGAATTAATATAACTTCACCCTTTTTAACTGCCTGTCCTGCATTCGCTTTAATTCCAAGAATTTTACCAGGCATTGGAGCATTTACAGAAATACTTCCCTGTGCTGCTGGTGCTTTTGCTGCTGGAGCTTCTGCCGCTACTGGAGCTGCTGCTACTGGTGCAGCTGCAACTGGTGCAGGAGCTGCTACAGGAGCTACTGGTCTTGATACAGGAACGCTTCCTCTACCGCCTTCTTCTACTGTTACATCATAAACATTACCATTTACTGTAATTGTATAATTTTTCATTGATATATTCCTCCTAATTAGGCTTCTTCTAATTTATTAAGCTTTATTCCAATTATTTGTGTTTTTACGTTTGATTGATCTTACCACAAGACCTTCTTGAGGTGCGGAACTTCCCATAGATGCCATAATGGCAGCTGTTATAACAGCAACTAACTCTTTATCATCAGATAAATTAATATCTTCATATTGTGATATAGAAGTTAATACATTATCGACTGCTTTCGTGGATTCTCCTTTTACAGATCCTCCAAATAAACCAGGTAATATTTTCAAGGCATATACAACACCTAAAATTAATAATATTGCAAGGAAAGCGATACCTATCATAGCTAATACATTAACAATTGACTGTGGTAATTGTTCAATAAAGATTGGTGTACGTTCAAATTTAAAATCTTTCGCTTGACCAGATGCATCATATCTTACTGTTAAATCTACAGAATCATTCTCATATTTTGCAGTTAATACTACTGTTACATATGCAGATTCTTCTTTGAATTTGGTACTTGTTATGGAATCAAACTTACCAATTTCATTCTTAAGATCACGCCATTCTGTATACTGTGCAAGAGAACTAGGATCAATTTGCTGAGCATTATCTTTTAAGATTGTCTCAAAATCAGCTTCGTTCCATTGTGTTAATAAACTTTCTGTTGCTGTTTTAAGATTCTGCTCATCATACGGAAAGGTGGCCTTACCAGATGACTCCATAGAACTGCATGCTGTCATAGCAAAGATACAGGCTATCATACATAATACTAACCAAAATTTCTTTTTCATATTAAGCCTCTCCTCATCTTAAACCGTTCCATGTTTTTTACTTGGACGGCTCTCTCTCTTTGTGAATAACATTTCATAAGCATAAATCAACTGTTTTCTTGTTTCAGGTGCATCTATGATGCTATCAACATATCCACGACTTGCTGCTGAATCAGCACTACCTTGAAGCGCGCTGTATTCTGCTGTTTTTTCATCAATAAATGTTGTTACATTTTCCGCAGTTTTAATCTCCTCTGCATACATAATCTGAGTTGCTGATTTTGCATCCATCATTCCAATTTCTGCTGTTGGAAGTGCAAATACTAAATCTGCGCCAATATGTTTTGAATTCATTGTAATGTAAGCACTACCAAATGCTTTTCCTACTACTACATTTACTTTAGGAACTGTTGCATTGGCAAATGCATATGTTAATTTTGCTGCAGCAGTTGCAATACTTCTTTCTTCTTCAACCGTAGCTTTATATCCTGTTACATTAGTTAAAGTAAGAATAGGAATATTGTATGCATCACAAATTTCAACAAAATGTTCTGCTTTATAACAGCCTTTTGTTGTTAATGATCCATCAAATTTTTCAGTTGCTTTTAGATTCTCATCTAAAATTGCAGTACGATTGGCAATCGCTCCGATTGTCATTCCATTTAAACGAATAAATCCGGTAACCATTTCTTTTGCATACGCTGCTTTTACTTCAACAAAGAACTGATTATCAGATAAATCTTTTAATGCAATTGCAGGATCAGCTACTTCTGTTCCAAAAGAAGATACTAATCTGTTAAGATCATCTGTACATTCATCAAAAGAAGCATCGTCTTCGTTGTTGGTAGGTAAGATAGTTATTAATTCTCTCATGCTAGCTAAAACAGCAGCTTCATCTTCACCAACAAAGTCAACCACACCAGCTTCTGCCTGGAATTTTGCTGAGCTTGTATCACATTTTGCTATATAGTTACCATCTAAGGTATTTGGTGCATTGACAAATAATTTAGAATTCTTCTCTGCCATGAACGTAAAATCACTTAGGGAAGTTGAAACTGCAACACCGCCTCCACAAGTTCCAAAGATTGCTGTGAGCTGTGGAATCACACCAGATGCTAACGTTTGTTTCAGATAAAGATTTCCAAATCCAGCAAGCGCATCCGTAGCTTCTTGCAATCTGAGTCCTGCGCAATCGATTAAACCAATCACAGGTGCGCCGACTTTCAGTGCTAAGTCATAAAGATTTGCTATTTTCTTTGCATGCATTTCTCCAACAGAACCGTTTAACGCGGTAGCATCTTGACTGTAAACATAAACGAGATTGCAATCAATCACGCCGTAGCCAGTAATAACGCCATCTGCTGGGATAGCTTTTTCTTGCATGTTAAAATCTGTACTTCTTCTTGTTACCTTAGCACCGATTTCAACAAAACTATTTTCGTCGAGCAAAGATAAAATTCGATTCATTGCTGACGTTTGAGCTGTATTACTCATGTTCAGACCTCCAATTTCTATTTTAATAAAAAGTAAAACCAAAATTTCTGCCGATTATAATTGTATAACTTTTACCAAAAAAGTGCAATAGCATTTTGTAATGTTATGTATTATTTTTAACAAATTTTGCTGTAACTTATTCCATAAAAAAAGGTGTTTATAGACAAGAAATTGTAATTATATCACAATATCTACGTCCAAACACCTTTGTTTATCTAGTTAACTTTAGATAACATATGTACCTGAAACCTTTTGCAGCTGCCATTCAACTAAATCTGCTAATGTAATATTATCTACAACTCCATTGATTGCAACGTTCAAACGATTCCAAACTTCCAATGTGGCGCATTCACCACAGCGACTACATTGATTCGGGTCATCTTCTAAACAAGCAACTGGAGCTAGATTACCTTCTGTTAATCGAAGGATTTCTCCAACTGTATATTCTTCTGGGGCTTTGGCCAATCGATATCCGCCTTGTGCGCCACGAATACTTTTCACATATCCAGATCGACTAAAGCTTGTAATTATTTGCTCTAGATATTTTTCAGATATTCCTTGTCTTTTCGCTATACTTTTTATTGTAACATATTCACCTGTATTATTTAATGCCAAATCAAGCATTAAACGTAGTGCATATCTTCCCTTAGTAGATATTTTCACCTTTATCACCAACCTATAATCATAATTTGCATGTCTTATTTTAGTATACTATACCTTCTCGTAAAATCAACTATTTTTTATTTTTTGTCGTTTTTCGTTTGTGCTCTTTGTGATACTGCATATAGAACAATCTCATTCTCTTGATAAATGTGTGGATACCTTTGTCTAATCAACTCTTCTTGTAAATCTGGATAGGAAACTCTCTCTTCCGGTCCTACTAAAATATAATCAACCTTGTATTGTTTAAGCAGGTCTTCCTGCTCTTCCACATTTTCATAGATCAATTTGATATCATCCATGCGACTTGTATAATCTATGCCATGATAATACAAGAAGGCACCTGTACCACACAAGATATTACGACCTGTTAGACAGGATATCGCATTATTATGCCTGTCATTGGTTAATACAATTGCATCTGGTGGTGTATTTTCTTCCAAAAACTGACTTAACTCCACCTGTGACTTAGGGAATAGTTCGTATTCAGATCGAAACTCACGTATCATGGTCAGTAATGCGGAGCTAGTCGATAGAACAAGGATCATGGTAAGTAAGATACGACGATAGGAATCTGCTTTCATCTGCTTGCATAACGAATTTATATAGTCTGCAACGATGCAACACAAGAACCCATATGCTGGATATAATAATTTATTATTATCATATACATTAGGTTGAAACACGATAAATTCTGCAATAAACCAGATGAGTATAGCTGGCGAAAGTAGGATAAGACTTCTTTTTGTTGCCTTTATCATTGCAGGAATGATCAACAGAGCTACCATTCCCATATTTTTTACATAGAACCATAGATAGGAATCCATCTCATTTCCCCAATTAAAATATCCCTTTACAAAACCACTAGCAGATGCCTGCCGAAATGTCCAGGTCATTAACTGCCAGGCTACAGGGATAGCTAGAATAAGCAAAAAGATACCCCATGATTGCAAAAATTCATATTGTTTACGTTGCAGAAATAACCTCACTAGTAGATATATCCCCACACAGGCTAACAGAAATATCAAAGTAATTGGTATCATAAATAAGGTATACTCTGATATTTTCAACTTAACATAACTGATTACATCCATTCCCAACAACCCCAAAACCAATAGGGTAATCATCATGGTTCTACTTGAAATAGTTAATTTATCACAACTCTCTTGTTTTCGATAAAGCGAATAGAGACACCATGTAGCACTTATGATACCAACCACCAAGAAAGAATGAGTATGTATCATAGGAAGCCCGCTAGTTAAAATTCCCGCCAATATGAAATGATGTTTCTTAGATTCAAACACTGCTCGGTATAATAAACAAAGAACTGAAAATAGGATGGCATAACCAAACAAGGTGGCTCTTTGCGGTATTAACATGTCAACAATAACGTTTACCCAGCGAATATTGGAAGTTGTTAAATTGGTTGGTGTATTATAAAACTCGGTGAACATTCTCGTAAAATTATTTGGATTATGAATCACACCATCTAGAAAGTAAAAAACACCGAAGCCACCATTAAAGAAAAACAATACCCAGGCTATTAACGCAATTGATTGTTTTTTTAACCAACCATAGGCAAAGACATAAAACCCATAGAACACCTGTAAAAATGCAAATAACATAGGTAAGATATATGCAAATCGAAGGGATGAACCAAATACATATAAACTGGAGGAAATACTGTCAGATAAAAATGGATAAGCTAATTTGACTCCTGGAAAGATAGAGTACTCTGGTGGAAACATACCTTGTTTCGCTATACTTGTAATAATACCTAGATGAAGATTCATATCCCCAAAGGTACATTGACCCGTATAAATTGCTCCTTCTTTCACAGGAATTGTATGGGTTGCGAGTATCATCGCAACGTAGATAAACGTGGGTATCAATAGCGCCCAGATTAATTTGCTTTCATTGGAACGAATAGATTTTGTTCCTTTATCTTTTATGCTTATAATTAACCCAATCACAACTATGGTACACATGCCAAGCAGATTGGATCCTATATTAAATCCAAGAAATAAAGAATACAAAGCTGGCAACCAATGAAGTGCAAAACTTCCTAGCACACTTCCCATAAATACTTGAAAGGCTCGAGATTCCTCCTTTAATATATGAATGGTGATTTGTATTCCCACTATTTGAAATACAAGAAAAAATATTGTCGCGACTACGTTGCCAACTAAACTACCAAACATGTTACATCCCCCAATTTATTTCATGTAATTATAGTCCCATTATTTCATATATTTTCTTCATATCCAAGTGTTTTCTTAAAGTATCTGCTAATAAATCGTATTGCGACTCTTTATATACTTGGTAATCTAATATGGTGATTTTTTCTTCTGGAATCCCCTTCTTAGCAGCAAGGGCTTGAATCAATGCTTTGGCAGTTTCCGTATGGTCAAATATTCCATGAATATATGTGCCATATACATGTTCTAAAAAAGTACCATCGAATTTCTCCTGTTTCGTGGCTGTATCTGTAATAGTTGTAAGGACTGGTAATTTATCACTTGCCTTTGTAACACCCATGTGTATTTCATACCCTTCTAAACGTGCACCAGATAAGTTAGCAAACGATCCTTTCATATCTCCAAATCGCCCTGTTACTCTTGTTCGAATCTTTTCTTGCTGAAAAATTGTGGTCATAGGTAGCAAGCACAATCCCTTTATTGATCCGCCTGATTCCACAATCTCTGGATCTTCCAGCCATTCACCAAGCATCTGATAACCACCACATATGCCAAAGATAATCGTTCCATTTCTTTCTGCTTTGAGAATAGATGCTTCCAAGCCATTTTGTCTCATCCAACGTAGATCTTCCATGGTACTCTTAGTTCCTGGAAGAATAATCATATCCGGATCATTTAGCTCAGACACGTGTTTTACATAACGTAGAGATACCCCTTCCATCTGTTCCAGTATATGAAAATCCGTAAAATTCGAAAGATACGGGAAATGTATCACAGCAATATCTAATAAGCTTACTTTAGTAGGTTTGTGAAATCGCTCCGTCAGGCTATCTTCGTCTTCCAGATCAATATTCATATAAGGAGTCACCCCAACAACTGGTATCTGTGCTTTTTCTTCTAACATAGATACCCCTGAATCCAAAATGGTTTTGTCCCCTCTAAATTTATTAATAATTAGCCCTTTGACTCTTTGTTTTTCTTCTTCCTCTAATAAAATCATAGTGCCAATTAGTTGAGCAAAGACACCTCCACGGTCTATATCACCAACCAGGAGAACCGGTGCATCCACTAACTTAGCCATTCCCATATTAACAATATCATTCTCTTTTAGATTAATCTCTGCCGGACTACCTGCTCCTTCCAATACAATGATATCATATTCCTGTTCCAGCGCTTCGTATGCCTTTTTTATCTCTGGTATAAATGTTTGTTTACAACTAAAATACTCTCTTGCACTCATGTTTCCCAACACTTCGCCATGAAGTATAACTTGGGAACCTGTGTCGCTGGTGGGTTTTAATAATATAGGGTTCATAAGAACAGATGGTTTAATATTCGCTGCTTCTGCTTGCATAACCTGCGCACGTCCCATTTCAAGACCTTCTTCTGTAATAAATGAATTAAGAGCCATATTCTGAGATTTAAAAGGTGCTGTTTTATACCCATCCTGCATAAATATTCTACATAAACCTGCAACAATCAAACTCTTACCCGCATTGGACATGGTTCCTTGTATCATAATCGATTTTGCCATTTTTGCCACTCCTTTAATATGCCAAGTAATACTTGATTATCTTTTTGTTGTCTTACTGCAATTCGGTAAAACCCTTCTCTTAGTCCTTTATAATTACTACAGTCCCGAATTAAGACTCCACGTTTTAAGCAGAATTCATACAATCCATTGCTGGATTGAAAGAAAATATAATTCGCTTTAGAACCAAAAAGCTTAAAACCTAACTGTTGTAATTGATTAAGCATAGCTACTTTTTCCTGAGCTAATAACAACAGGGACCTCATTTTATATGCTTCATCCTGTAGAGCAGCTATACCAGCCAGCTGTGCAGGAACTGACACACTCCAAGGTTGGGTAACCTCTCTCATCCGTTGAAGTAATTCTTTATTTTTACAGATAACATATCCCAGACGAAGTCCTGGCATTGCATATAACTTAGTAAATGCTTTTAATATAATTAGATGATTGGAAGTAAAACATTTGGATTTTAAACTGTACGGTTGGTAGTCTTTTACAAACTCCATAAAACATTCATCTACCACCAATAAGACATTCTGTTTTTCGCATCGATCTAAAATCTGGTCAAGAAGTTCAGTATCAACTAACTCTCCCGTTGGGTTATTGGGATTACACAAAAATAAGATATCCAAATCTGAGGTAATCTCATTTAGGAATTGTTTTTGTAGACGAAATCCGTTCTCCTCTAGCAAAGGTGTATAGGTTATTTCACAATCAAGAATACCAAGTGCCTGCTCATATTCATGAAAAGATGGAATTGGTAGCAGTGCCTTCTTAGGTCTTATGGCAAGTACAATTGAGATTATCAGTTCTGCTGCCCCATTGCCACAAAGGAGGTATTCTACTGGAAGGTCTGATGCAGTTGAAATTGCATCCTTAAGCTCAGCACAATCGGTATCTGGGTATTGATATGCTAATCTAGCACCCAAGGCAGCAGCTTCCACCACACTTTCTGGAATTCCACATGGATTTACATTGACAGAAAAATCAATTATATTCTTATTACGATAAATATCTCCTCCATGTTGATACATAGATAACTCCTCTCTTCTTTCATCTAATTTATAGATTCCATAAAATGATAACACCTTTTACCAACCCAAATAGGATAATTCCAATCCAAGCAGTACAATATAATAGAGTATTTGCCCTTTTAATATCCTCAATCTCAACCTTTCGAATTGGGTCGCCTATGGTTTCTTTCTTTTGTAATTGTCCAAAATAATAAGCATCGCCAGCTAATTGTATCTGCAAAGCACCAGCCGTTACCGCCTCCGTATGAGCAGAATTAGGGCTTGCATGACGATATCGATCGCGGCGATAAATGCCATATGCGTTCTTGGTATGAAACTTAGTAAAGATCGTACCAAATATCATAAAATATGCAGAAAGTCTTGCTGGTATAAAGTTTAAAATATCATCGAGTTTCGCTGCACAGGTTCCAAAATATTGATAAGTTTCATTTTTATAACCAACCATAGAGTCCATGGTATTCACTGCCTTGTAGAAAAAGCCTAGCCCTGCACCCCCAAGAATCATATAAAACATTGGTGCAATACTACCATCCGAAGTATTCTCTGCCACTGTTTCAACGGTTGCTTTAATCACACCATCCTGTGACAATTGATCCGTATCACGTCCTACAATCATGGATACTGATTTACGCCCAGTTTCCAAACTGTCATACTTTAATGCATGATAAACCTTCATACTTTCCACTTTTAATGCTTTCGTTGCTAACAATTGATAACAAAAAATACTTTCAGCAAGAAGTCCTACCATAGGGTTTAACTGATATAGAATGTACAAAATAAGAACCGGGATGACAGTTGTGCCAAACACGACCATCAAAACAAGAAGTACACCACCAATCTGTTCTCCCGTTTTATTTTTGGGTAATAAGGCTCTGATTGCTTTCTCCGCAAACGAAATATAGCTGCCAATTAACCGAATAGGATGCCACAACCAATGTGGATCACCAAATAATAAATCAAGAGCAAACCCAATCAAAAGCGCGATTAAGGAATATATCATGGTATATATCATATGTTTGTTACCTTCCATTTTTGATTCTCATAGGATAATTGATATCCTTCTCCGTTTGCTACCTGCCAATGGTAAAAATCTTTATGAGGATTAGAATACTCATCTAGAATACTCATGATGGTACCTCCATGAACTACCAATGCAACACGTTTGTATTGTTTTTGTATGCATTCCTCGATCATGGAACGAAACGTTACAACACAACGTTCTTTAAATCCCTGTTTACTTTCCCCACTAGGAAAAGGAAGTTCTCCATTACTTTTCATCCAACATTGATATGATGGCAATAATTCTAATTCAGAAAAGTTTTTATTCTCAAACTCACCAAAATCACATTCTCGAAATCCATCGTATTGAATAGGCGTTTGCTCTGGATAGATCAACTTTGCTGTTTCGATACAACGTTTCAAGGGACTGGCATAAACCGCATCAACTGTGGGATATCTTCTATTCTGTATCATTTCTTTCCCTTGTTGACATAATGATTCATCCGTAACACCAATGTATCGTTTCTCCAAGTTTCCCTTGGTCATAAAGTGGCGAATTAAAACAATATCAAGCATCTTTAATCACCGTTCCAATTCCGCAAGTTACTAGATGTACTTGTTTTGCTTGTTTGGCCAGAACGCAACAGACTCTACCTACTAATTCCCGGTAGTTACGTTCCTTCTCTTCCATCGGTACAATACCACAGCCAACTTCATCTACTAGAATGATGAGATTAGGGTTCTCTTTCACAATCTGTTCTATCACTTCGTAGATATGTTCTTCTTCTAACATTCTATTGATCCATAGATGAAAATGATTTATCATAGGTTTTTTCATTAATTCTTCCATGGTACAGTCTTGTCCATCTAGTATCTCATCTCTCGAAATCTTTGTTAACTCAAGAGCATATTCTAATTTCCCCTGAAATGCTCCTCCTGTAATCAATACCATAGTCGCCCTCCAAATACAACGAATAGTGCCATGACTAATTCGCAAATCTGCAGAAAATACCCTGCAACATCTCCAGTTGTTCCGCCAAATTGCTTTACGCATAGGATACGATAATAAAGAAAACTAATCCCTGCTCCAAGTAAACAAAGTATTCCAAGTTTTACATCAAACCATATCATCCAAACGGCGCAACACATCATATAGAATATCATAACAAATCTAGTCAGCTTTTTATGTGCTTCGTTGGAGAATAGAGAAACAAAACCACTATCTTTTGCTAATGGAAAGGTAACGACAGCCAAACCACTTAGTGCTCGCGATAAAACAAATCCTGCTGACAAGATAAGTACGGTGGACTTGTTTGCATCGTACCAAATTCCAAAGCTAAGTATCATATATACTACACAAGTGATAACAGCAAATGCACCAGAATTAGAATCCTTCAGGATCTCTAGTTTCTTTTCCTTTGGTGCATAGGAACTTAATGCATCTGCAGTATCTAATAAGCCATCCATATGAATACCACCAGTGATGATAATAGGAATGACAATAACAATTGCTGTCCAAAATACCCTGCTCATAGGTATCCATGGTTCCAAATATGTCCATGCATAAACAAACGCGCCGATCACTACACCAATCAATGGAAAAAAGCACATAACATACTTCATATTTTCTTTATTCCAATCCGTTTTTGGCATTGGAAGTTTCGAATACATCGAACCTGCTATAATTAAACTATTGATCCATTGTTTCATATGCTCTCCTTTTTAGTACAACTGGTATACCATAAATCACTTGAATAACTTCATCCGCTAGGGCAGAAACCCATTGGTTCACCTTTCCTAACACCTTAAGATAGTTCATAGTTTCCATATCATAAGTGATACCATCTGAGAATACTTGATTTGTTACAATTATTACATTATCTGCATGACTGGTAAGATACAAAAGTTCCATTTTCACGCGTTCGTAAGTATCGTTTTTTGCACCGTCCGGTGAAAACATTTCATTCGCAACTAAATTGGACATGCATTCTAATAATACGGATGTTTTTGGTAGCAATGTAATTGAGTCAAGATTGACATAACATTCTATGGTAGTGAATTGCTTCTCCTTGCGCATCTTCTTATGTCGTTCAATACGTTTTCGGGTTTCTTCACCAAAAGGTTGCATGGTGGCTAGATAGACTAAGTTGGTATCCTGATAATCAGTTGCCACATTCTCCGCATATTCTGATTTACCACTTCCACTCCCACCGATAATAACAGTTAACAAGGTTGATATGCCTCCATTTCAATCTGTGCAAAGGTACTCATTTGCATATAAACAGCTAATGCTAAATCAAGAATGGGAAATAACGCTACTGCGCCGGTTCCTTCCCCTAAACACATGTCACAAGTTAAAAAAGCTTCTAATCCTAATGCTTCTAGTAATAGGGCACCTGCTGATTCCTTCGATACATGGGATGGTAATAAATAATCTTTCGCCAATGGATTTAGGGAACAAGCTATTAACGCTGCAACAGAAGAAATAAAACCATCGATTACAACTGGTATCCTTGCAGCGGCACCACCAAGAAAAACACCTACCAAACCTGCAATATCATACCCGCCTACCTTTGATAACACATCAATAGGATCCTCTTTTGATGGAAGATTTGTTACAATTGCTTGTTTAATTACAGAAATTTTATGCTCTAAACCAGCATCAGTTAGTCCAGCTCCCTTTCCAGTAACCTGTTCCACTGGTAGATTAAGCAGAACAGAAGCAACTGCGCTGCTGGTAGTGGTATTACCAATTCCCATTTCCCCTGTAGCAATCATTTGATATCCTTTTTCTTTTAATTCAACTACGGTATCAATTCCAACTTCGATTGCCTTAATAGCCTGTTCTCTGGTCATGGCAGGTTCTATTTTTATGTTTTTCGTTCCATACGCAATTTTTTTATTCTGTACTTTGGTATCAGTTACCATACCAATATCAATGGGATAAACATGAACTCCCAGTTGTTTGGCCATAATACAAACACAGGAATTGGATTCTAGAAAGTTCTCTGCAACTAATGCCGTGATTTCGCTTCCAGTCTGGGTTACCCCTTCTGCAACCACACCATTATCCGCACACATAATTATCAATGCTTTTTTCTTTAGTGTAACTTCATGGTTTTCAGTCATTCCAGCAATTTTTACAACGGCATCTTCTAATTTGCCAAGACTATGTAATGGCTTAGCAATACTATCCCAGCGCTGCTTACATTGTTCCATTGCTAGTTGATTCGCTGGTTTGATGTTGTTTACTATATCGTCTAGCATAGTTCACCATCCCATTCTTTATATAAATTCTGCATCCACTGATGGACATCCATTTGATACGCTTGATCCAATTTCTCTTTGGACAACACCGTTTCTTTCGAACCATATGCAGAAAGATTCCCTTTATCTAATAATATAAATTTGTTACCAAAATAAGATGCAAGGCTTAAATCATGTACAACAGCTACCACAGCTCGTTTTTTATTACGCATCCATTGGTCAATCAAAGTAAATAGTTGAGTTTGATATTGTAAATCTAGATGATTAGTTGGTTCATCTAATATTAACACTTGAGGATCCTGTGCTAATAATTGTGCTAAAAAAGTTCTTTGTAATTCTCCGCCAGATAGCGTTAGGACCGATTGTTTTCTCTTATCCTGTAATCCAGTAAGTTCAAGTGCTTCCTCAACCAAAGCTCTATCCTCTTTGGATGTTGAAAAAATATCTTTATGATATGCATAACGCCCAAGACTTACAATTTCTTCTACGGTAAACGAATAATTCACTTCGTTTTTCTGAGATAAAAATCCTATTTTCTTAGCTATATCTCTTGGCTTCATCGATGCCAGATTCATTCCCTCATACAAAATCTTACCTTCATAAGGAATTCCTTGAGAAATAGCATGGACAAGAGTACTTTTTCCTGCTCCATTTGGGCCTACAATCATAAGTCGATCCTGTTCCATTACCTGGAACGAAACTTGATTTAATAATGTCAAATTAGAAACACATACAGACACCTTGTTTACTTCAATCATTGGTTTTGAATCCATATGAATTCCTCCTAGTTTCGTTTGTGTAGTCGATAGTATAAATAGATAAAAAGAATCGATCCAATAAATGATGTTATGACTCCAATCGGCAATTCTATAGGGCTAACAATTGTTCTACTGATCAAATCCGCTAATACTAAAAAAGTTGCTCCTAAGAAAATTGACATGGGCAGCAGTCGTTTATGATTGGGTCCTGTTATTAAACGGGCAATATGTGGAATGATTAACCCTACAAATACTATAGTTCCGCTGATAGATACGCAGATTCCAATTACAATGGATACCACAATCATAATAATCAGCTTGGTTCGTTTTACATGCACACCAATGTGTCTTGCATTCTCTTCTCCAATAGCAAATGCATTTAATTCAGAAGCATAGAATTGTAATACAAACGCTGCTAGAAGTAGCATTATGGTTAAGCAACCAACTTCTTGATATGAAGTATTGGAAAGAGAACCCATAGACCAAAAAACAATACTTTTTACTTTATTACTAGCTATTGTAATAATAAAGCTTGTGATACTACTTGTAAACATAGAAAAGATCACACCGATTAATATAATTGTATTGGTTGACATGGAATGATCAATGGTATTGGCTAATCCTAATATCATAAACATAGATAGAAACGCAAATAGAATGCTCATTGCCCCAACACCTAAATTTGATACAAAAGAACTACTAGTTGAAAATGCTATGGCTAAAACGGCTCCTAGGGATGCCCCAGAAGACACCCCTAACGTAGAACCATCTGCTAATGGATTTTTCAACAGTCCTTGCATAGCAGCACCGCATAGAGCAAGCGCTGCACCAACCAAAGCTGATGTTAAAACCCTTGGTAATCTGATATTTAAAATGATCTGACTGATCTGTTCTGGAATTTCACCCACCGACAGGTGAAAGACTGCACCGATAATGACTCGTATGGTATCAGAGGCAGAAACAGTCACACTACCTACCATAACCCCAAGTACCATCACCACTACCGTAATGAATATCATAACAGGATATTTTATCTTCATATTACTTGCTTATTCTCCATATACAAAGTCATAAAGTTCCTTCGCAGCATCTACCAATCTTGGACCTGGTCTTGTAAACATATCCGTTTCATTGGAGATTACTTTATTATTTTTCACTGCATTGATATTTTCCCAATTCTTTCTGGACAGAATTTCTTCCGAAGGAGTTTTATCATTTTCATAATTCATACTTACCGTTACAATATAATCCGGATTACGTTTCAGTACTTGTTCTTCTGAGATTTCAGCCCATCCATCTAAATTGCCGAATGCATTCTTCACCCCAACAATATCTGCTATCTCTTGCATAAATGTATTTTGACCAGCTGTCCATAAGCCATAAGCAAGTGGAGAAACTTCAAAATATACTGTCTTTTTATTCTCTTCTGTAACTTTATCTGATATCGCTTTAAAATCTGCTTTCATACCATCAATTAATTCTTTTGCTTTTTCACTTTTTCCAGATACTTGCCCCAACAAACCAATTGCTTCGTAAGTATCGGCGATATTTTGTGAATCTGTAATAACCACTTTAATGCCAGCATCTTTTAATTTAGTTATCTGTTCTTCTGTCTGTCCCATGGTTCCCATAATAACTACGTCTGGAGCTGCTTGCATCACCTGTTCCATGTTAAGATCATCCCCAGTTGTTATCACGGTTTTCTCTAGTGCTTCGCTTGGGTAGTTACAATATTCACCCACTGCAACAATACTATCCTGTGCACCTAAAGCATATAGAATCTCTACGTCAGATGCTAATAAAGTAACGATTTTTTCCGGAGTTTTATCAAATTCAACTTTATTGCCTGTCATATCTACAACAGTAAAACCTTTTTCTATGTTAGTCGTTTCTTCCGGTTCGGATGTCTCTAAAGAAGTTGCTTCTACTTCATCTACAACCGTTGATGATGTATTATTAGCTTTTGTTGAATCTGCTCCATTGTTGTTATCCTTACTACAACCAACGGATAACAATAATAAACTGAATGCTACTATCAGTAAAATACGTAATTTAATCTTTTTCATTTTATTTCTCCCTTTTGTTTAGATGCCTATGAACTTGCTACTTTTTATACAATTGATATTAGGAAACTATGTAAAGTGATGTTCCAATATTGATAGGATGGCTTTTTTGTAACAATCAACTAATTGTGCCACGAAATCTTTAAGATATATTTCCATGGATATTAAATTGCAATTCCCATATGGTTGCATCATACAGTTTAGTAATAGTACGGCGGATTCTTTCACTTCCTCTTCCTTTAGTAACCCCCACATATATTGATCTATTAAATGGGCGTAGAGGGAAGTATAGGTAACTATCTTGGAATCCTGGCAAATATGCTCCATGAACTGTTTCATCTGTGCGTAATTCGTCAGGTTTTGATTCTGTAAGAAGTCTTCCATCCATTGACTAGTAATACCAAAACGTTCCATTCGACTAATCATACTATGTTGTCTTTCGTAATCCACAGACGTTTGCTTGTAGAGTGCTTCCTTGACTGCAGCTATTACTGTCGTACCAATCAACTCACCAAGTTTACTATGCTTACCCGCATCTGTTAGACATTCTTTGGCATTTGGACTTGCGATAATAATTACTTTATCTGTTCCAGAACCGGTTGCTAGACCCATAGAATATTTGCTTGGTAAAAGTAATTCTTGGATTGCGGCAACTTTCGCTTCTGTTGCAGTCATAAGGGCAGTTGCTAATACGCCATCTGGTAAATTAGCATCAATCACTAAAATGATATTAATGGTGCCCTCTAAAAGATGAATTAATCCATCTTCTTCAAACCAAGAAGCCGGATCCCCTGCTCTGCCACCGTTTATATCAATTCCTGCTGTAACAATAGCGGTTACGGTAACTGATCTAAATACAGCTTCTTTTATGGCAACATTCTTCATCTGTGCCGAGGTACACATACCGCAAGTTGTCCTGTAATCAAACCCTAATTCTCTAGAAATCACATTCATATGTTCTTCTATCGTATCTGCTTTCATATTACTATAAATGGTTTGATTATGACTAGAATCGTAATTATAGACACCGGTTAAATTCGTTTGAAAGCCACCATTAGCTGCACAAGT
Organism: Bacillota bacterium; assembly: GCA_023420935.1. Taxonomy (GTDB): domain Bacteria; phylum Bacillota; class Clostridia; order Lachnospirales; family Lachnospiraceae; genus Mobilisporobacter. Next base: position 16,311 of record JAEZUR010000067.1, read on the forward strand.
TGAAAGCACTGATCTTTTTTCTTTAAACTGAATCTGAAGGACATAGTCCGAAGCGATCACGGAATCACCATTGGATAATTCTTTTATTATCATATTAGCTCCATTCTGAATACGAAAAAAGCCTAATCTGAGTTATGAAAACACAAATTAGGCATGAAAAACGGGCTTCTTAGGAAACCTATTTTACACCTAGTCATCACTCGTAACTGTGTGTATTCCTTACAAGTAGGCAGGTATTCTGGCTTAGGCATCCTCATTATATCCATCTTCCCATTTGCACAGTGATTGTCGGATATAACTCTTCCTTTACAGCGGCGTGACCGCGTGGGATTTGCACCCACTTCCCTATTCTCCCAATTCATTATGATAGAATCAGGCACCTAGTTGTACTCAATTGTTACTGGCATTCTAACATTGTAGAAGTCATTTGTCAAACAAAATGTATGACTCGTTACTCTACTGCTTCCTTTACAAACGCAGGAACTTCTCCTCTTCGGAAGCTGAATGAATATCTTTCTTCATTACCAAAATTATCTTTACTGATTAACACAGATGAACCCGTATCAGGGTCTGTATCAATTAATGTATAGTTTCTACTTGCATAATCACTTGGTATCATATGAGTGAATAGTTCTTCCATTTGTTCCTTATCACTAAATGTAACATTTTTTGAAGTATAAGTAGATGTTTCTCCCTTTAATTGATTTTCATAATTAATCTGTTCTTCTTGTTTCACGTTATAATAATCGATATCTATTTGCTTTATATCCGCTGCGCTAACTTGGTAAGAAGCATCAAATCCATGATCAGCTAAAAATGCTATGGTGTTTGTAAACGATGGAAACACATTCATTTCCATACTTCTCTCACTAATTTGGACAGAAATAGTAGCAATTGGATAGGTACTTATCAATTCCTTCATGGTAAGATTAGATAATTCCTCTTTATAAATCTTTAGTAGCTGTTCTTTCTCGTTATAATCTAAGCTAAAATCCTTGTTAATCATCATATTATAACACATGATACGTTCAATATCTTCCGGTTTCCATTGATACACTGGATAATGACCTTCTTTATATTCCTTTGTATCATAGATTTTCTGAATCAAATCCAAGTTATCTTTAACTGTCATACGATAGATACGATATACATTTCTACCACTTTTCAAAGTAAATTTCACGCTGTAGGAGAAGCTTTTATTATCAATATCAGAATAAGCTTCATCATAACGATCTTCACTTAGACCAATCTTTGCCAACTCATAAGCGGAGTCAATATCAGCAAGTTTCATATATTTTAGTTGATAAGCTTCACTACTTATATAATCAGTTCTGTTTGGTATAAAATATTGATAAGTTTCATCCACTCCTGAAATGGAAACACTCATGCTTTTTACATTATCTTTCTTTGGTATATAGTTATCATATTGGAATATGTCAAATTGAAAAATACATGCTATCACAACGATAATCCCTGCACAAGATAACATTTGTTTTTTGTAAGCAAAAGCACTACGGATATCAAAGTTATAAATAATTTCTATTAATGCATAAATCAGAAAGAATGAGAAAATCAAACCGAAGACAAACCACCCATTATTCCCTCGTTGGGTAATACTACGAAATAAAATACCACCACCTAATGTAAGTGGAATTACTAATAAGAACTTTATAATTGGTTTCGATACTCCAAATGCCATAGCCTTACCAGCTGCTTCAGAAGCCCGTTTCTTATATAAGAACAATACGAACCCAATAAGTAAAACTGTTACAATCAAAACAGTAAAGATTCTACCTGGTCTGGCATGCATAAGAGAATCCACATATACACCAATTGGTGATAGAAATAACATATATTGATCGAATCTATCAGACATATAATAAGTCTTAAAAAATCCACTAAAATAAATTTCTTTCAATAACATAATCAATGGTCCATAAAGTAGGAAAACAGCTGCTCCAAAACAGCTAATCACAAGATTACCCGTAAACATAACTGCCATAACCACAACCGTATAAATTAAGCAGTAAAATAAGATGTTGATTCCTAGGTAATTAAATGCTCGCATCAAAATCTCTTGATTCATAAAACCATTTACCTGAATCACTACAAAGCTTAACAATAAATTGATGATATATGGAATAAAGAAGATTAGTATTCCATCTATAAAGTTAACACTAAACAATAACTCTCTACGAATTGGAATGCTATGGTATAAATCTACTTTTTTTCTGGAGTGCAGGTAAAAAAAGCTACTTAGTCCGCAAATAATTGCTCCTGCTACTGTAATAAATACAACAAACACATTACCTTGCCCTAAATAATTGAGTATATGCTTATTGATTTGATCTTTCGTGATATAACCGATGGCATGGTCCAAATCATTCCTATAATTACTCAACAACATAGCAAAGAATACAGGTAGCCCAAGGAAAAGGGTAATCATAGACAGCGCTATGGTCCATAACCTCTTCTTTAAATCTTCTCTTTGTAATTTAAAAAATAAGTTTTTTGATGTCATAACCGACTACCTCCGTCTCACTAATAAATATTTCTTCCAGAGATAAGGGAAGAACTTCTAAAAAGATAGGTTTCACCATCTCAATTCGTTTTGTTATCTCTTCGCAGGTTCCTCTAGCCGTAATTGTATAGAGAGAACCCCTCTTATCATTTTTAAGTAAATCAATGCCTTCCAATGCTTGTTCTAGATCTTCTTCCTTCTGAAATACGCATTGAATCTTATGAATACTTAACTTCATATCAAATAAATCCTTGGACAATAAAATACCACCTTTATGAAGAAGCCCGACATGATCGCAAATATCTTCTAGCTCTCTTAAGTTATGAGAAGCAATGACTGGAGTCATGTTACGTTCTGCCATTTCTTTGGCAAATATACTTTTTACTGCTTGACGCATCACTGGATCCAATCCATCAAAGGTTTCATCACAGAATACATACTGTGTATTCGCACATACACCACATATAATTGACACTTGTTTTTTCATACCCTTGGAAAAAGTGTTGATTTTACGGTTCTGATCTAGATCAAATTGTTTCATAAAAGAATCAAATCTAGCTCCATCAAATTTCGGATAAATAACTTGATAGTATCTCTTTAGATCTTTCGGTGTAGCATTACTGAAAAAATACTGATCATCTGAAATGTAGAAAAATAATTCTTTTGCAGCAATATTTTCAAATACTTCCAGTCCATCAATACGGATTACACCACTGTCTGGCTTTAAAATACCACTTAACATACGGATAAAGGTACTCTTACCAGCGCCATTGGTTCCAACAAGTCCAAATACATTACCTTCCTTGATGGTTACGCTTACATCATCCACTGCTTTTATCTTGTCAAATTGCTTACAAACGTTTATCGCTTCAATCATTTTGACTTCCCTCCTTATAACCCTCATTTACCTTATTACAAAACTGATCTTTCGAGATCCCAAGCTCTTTGGCTTCCTCTGCCAGTTGAATAATAGACTTTAAAATCTCTTCTTTTTTACATTGAATTAAAGCATCATTGGCAGCAATAAAACTTCCTCGCCCTTTTACCGAATAAATGAAACCTCGCCGCTCCAATTCAGCGTAAGCCCTCTGTATGGTATTGGGATTAATGGATAAATCAATTGCAAGATTACGAACAGATGGTAATTGACTATCTGCTTCTAGAACTCCTTTTAGGATTAATTCTTGAAATCGCTCCACTATCTGCTCATAGATTGGTCTACGGTCTTTGTAATCTATAATTATCATTCGGTATCTCCTTTCTATTAATTTGGGTAATATAGTACTATATGTTTCGTTGTTAACTAATTATATTCCAATTTTTGTTTTTCTATACCAACTGTACTATTATACTTAATACACTTATGGTATAGTAAAAGGAATACTTTGTCAATCATTTATTTTACAAGGTTGGAAAATATTCCTTTAATTTTTGATATATGCTTATATTTAACATTAGAAAGTTTATATTAAAACTTACTTACTCGTTCCATTCATTATGCTTTCAACCATCTCTAATGTTACTGTTTTTAGTGGAATTGGATAATTGGCACAAGAACCAGCGGCAGTTCCACATGCAAAACGAACTAACTCATCATCATCCATCCCGTTATAAAGCCCATAGATTGTACCCGCTTTAAAACTATCACCAGCTCCAAGTGTACTAACAACATCAACAGCATACGGCTTAAAATACTTTGGTTCTTCTCCTTTTCTTCCATACATAATCTCTTTCTCTCCAAAGGTGAAGATAATTAATCCATCTGTGTTCTCTGTATATTTTCGATATAACTCTAAGTAATCCTGTCCTGGATAAATGGCTTTTAAATGTTGATGTGAAATGGCATTTACTGCACAATACCGATTCATGATACTATCATAATTACAATCGATTGTTGCGTATTTTTTATGATGTGACACACAAAGCTCTGCAATCTGTTCTCCAAAGAATGGATCTGCTCCAACAACAGAACACTTTTTAATCTCCTCTTCATCAGGTGCTTCATAAAATGGAATTTTTCTATCGAAGAGAGCACCAAATTGTCCAAAACAGGTTCTGGTATCTTTGTCTATAATCACACAGTCCATCACACCAGAAAAACCATCTTCCATAGCCAATTTACTTGTATCAACGGATTTATTCTTAAAATAATCTAGAATAATAGCTGAATTCCTATAACCCAAATGACTGCCACCTAATGTAACATCACAACCAAAAGAAGATAGAATGGCAGCAGCAATACCGGTTTCACCACCAATTAAATCATATCTTTCTCTTATTTCAGCATAATCATCCGGTTTAGGATAGTCGCCACATAATAAAATACTCTCTGTTGCCAGAATCATTCCATATAAATAAATTTCCCCCATCATGAATCCTCCCTTTATCTCTTTATAATAATAACTTAAGCAGTTAAAACTTACTAACACTACGTTTATAGTTTAAGAGTCCGCTTCTATAATACTGCCTGTACGATAAGCCTTCAAAAGTTCTTCTAATTCTTGTATCCTAATCTTTATTGCTCTACCATTGTCCGTATCACCTACCACAAGTCTCTTCATCACACGCTCCACAATGGTAGTGTCCGAATGAATATCTCGTTCATTGACAACCGCATCTTCTGTGGATTCAAACGGCTCATGAGATACTAGCCTAAGTCCATAGGAGTTATAACTTAAGGTGTAGCCCGCTATACCAGTTTTACAGTAATAAGCCTTAGAAAATCCACCATCAATAATTAATAATTTCCCACCACATTTAATTGGTGTCTCCCCATTTTTAAGCTCTACTGGCATGTGCCCATTGATTATATGTGAATGCTCTGTAGGAAGTCCGAATTCTTCTAAAATCTTATTGACAATGGATTCATCTTCTATTAACTTATAATACATGTTTTTCTTCTCGTTCTGCACTTCTTTGTCAGTCAAGAGATATCGCTCAAAGGTTGCCATTTTAGCCTTTCCGTAAACCGGAGAATTCTCATTTGACCAAATATACCACATGATATCTTGACCTTTTTGTTTTTCCTCTTCCTCAATGGAATAGTATCCTTTTCTTGCGTATATTTCTAATACATCATATAAACTCTTTCCACTGTATACCTGTTCAAAAATGTTAACTTCGCGAAAACTTCCATCTTCATTAAAAGGTACGCATCCATGGTATAGAAGATTCGAATTATAGACACGATATAGACTGCCCTTAGAGAATAAAAATCGTACATGTTTTTGAAGTTTCTCACAGTTTAAAAATGCTGATTTTAAACGCTCCATTAATGTTTCTTCTTCTGTTGTTAATTCATAAGGATCTTCTTTATTTACAGTTGGAAACGAATAGTCTTTTAACTGATATTCTTTTCCATCCATGACAACAACACCTTTTTCATAATCAATTTTATCTAAGAGTAGGCGTTGATTCATATGAAAATCAGGTCTACTTTTAATAAGCTGACCCTCTAATTTAAACTGAATCATGGTAATTGCTTTATGCATCCTTTTATCTATTTCTAAATCCTTCACATTATAACAGGAATCATTATAGTCAATGCTAAAACAATCACAATTATCTGAAGCATAGACATTCATAGCAAAGGTTGCTAACGGTATTAAATTAATGCCATACCCCTCTTCTATCATATCTAAATTACCATACTTTGCAGATAAGCGAATTACATTTGCAATGCAGGCTAAATGACCTGAAGCTGCTCCCATCCAAAGAACATCGTGATTCCCCCATTGTATATCAACGGAATGATACTTCATTAATGTATCCATGATAATATGGGGGCCAGGTCCACGGTCAAAGATGTCCCCAACAATATGTAAATTATCCACGACTAATCTTTGAATTAAATTACATAAGGCAATAATAAATTCTTTTGCACGACCAATTCGAATAATGGTATTGATAATTTCATCATAATAATCTTCTTTATCTTGGATCTCCGCTTTTTCAGTGATTAGTTCTTCTATAATATAAGCAAAGTCTTTCGGTAACGCTTTTCTAACCTTTGATCTCGTATACTTGGAAGAAACCTGACGATTCATCTGGATCAATCGATATAGGGTTATCTTATACCAATCCTCCATATTTTCTTCCTTTTGTATGATTAATTCAAGCTTTTGCTCTGGATAATAGATTAAAGTAGCTAGGCTTTTTTTATCCTTATTCGTTAATGTTTTCCCAAAAGCCTCTTCAATTTTTCGTTTCACAGCACCGGAACCATTTTTTAAAACATGCAGAAATTGTTCATATTCTCCATGTATATCTGTCATAAAATGCTCTGTTCCTTTTGGTAGATTCAAAATTGACTGTAGATTAATTATTTCAGTTGATGCTGTCGCTATGGTTGGATATTTATCCGCTAAACTTTTTAAATACTTTAACTTTAATTCATTCATTTCATAATCGCCCATTTCATTATACCCCCCAAGTAATTTAGTAATTATGCTAAATTATTTCTGATTTTCTTGTTACATTTTAACATAATACTATATGGCAGTAAATAAAAATATATGTTAATAAATGAATTTCATAATCGTATATCACAAAAACAACTGTGTAAACTTGTGACATTTATACAGTTGTCTTATATATTCTCTTCCTTATGTTGTTATTCTTCCTCTTCTATCAATCTAGTTACGCCAAATTGCTCCATGGTATCAACATTGATTAAGACCGCTTTATTATTCTCCATCCATTCTGGAAAATATAAAACAATCGTGTATTTTGCATCTTGATCTGGTATTTCATCGGAACGATCTTCCCCTTTTGATACAAATTTATTAACTGGAAGTTGAATATAGAAAAATCTATGTTTATCAATCTTTAACCGTTCTCTTCCTTCTTCATCTATTCCAGCAAGGTCAATCGCTGTTTGTCCTGAAACTACTGTCATATCAGTACCACTATAAAAATTATCCGATAAATCTCTATAATCTTTATACCAGCCCCAAGATCCATCCTGGTTTAATACGTAAGATGCATTTTCTATGATCCATGTACCATAAATTAGAGAATTGTAATTTACATCGGTTTCATCCAAACTATTCTCTAATTCATTTATGGCAGAATTCAAATCACTTTTAACGTCTTCCTTTACTGTTTCTACATTTTTTACATCTAATAATATGAAAAAGGATAAAAGAAACGCCATAAAACCTACTGCGATACCACCTAAAGCAAATCCTTTTCTTTTTCCAATCATTAATTGTATGATACCCAGTATAATACCAATAAACCCAAACACAATAGCTGGAAAGAATAAAAAACTACTTATGATAGCAACAACACTAACAATAATAGATGCTATGCCAAGATTAGGTTCTTTCTTTCTAACTATTCCATCACTTTGTTCCACTTTTTGCTCCATACCATCCTCCCACAATAAATAAATCCTATATATTTACATATATAGGATTTATTGTATCACTATGAATTACATACGTCAAATCTGATTTACCAATTTTACTGGTCTTGCTTCTATATAACCGCGGTATCCCATTGGTGCTAACTGAAATCTTGGCGCAGTTTCTGAATCCCATTGATAACCATAGATGGTTGGATCATATTGTTCTATCTTCTTCCACACCTGCTCGATTTCATCACCAAAATTATCATCCTCGTATGGCTCTCCTTGGAAGATCATCATTTTGCAAGGTTCCAGTTCAATTACTTCATATCCATCTGGTATGTCTTTACTATAATCTAAAGGCACCTCTACACCTTGCACATATTGTGAAGTTCCTTCTTTTATTAACTTTTTCGGTAACCACATACCAATCGGCTCGTATAATGCCTCTTTTACACTGGTCAAAACACCCCATACATCACAACCCACTTCATCACAATAGGCAAAATATTCTGTGGCTTTGACTCCTCTTTTCAGTATTACTTTTCTTGGTGGTCTCTCAACTACTTGAACAAAAATAGTACCAATTTCTTTCTCATTACTCATATCTTTGCTTCCTCCTTTATGAAGTTGTAGGTAGGTATCATATGCTTTATAGGGTAGAAACAATGGAATTGGAGGAGTACTTTTATTATATCGCTTAGGAGGCAATCCAAATTGCTTGGAAAATGCACGTGTAAATCCTTCTTGTGAATCAAATACAAAATGAAGTGCTACATCAATTACTTTATCATCTTCATCACGAAGCTTTAGAGCTGCTTTGGTTAATCGCAGTGCACGAATATATTCAAATGGTGTCTTCCCCGTAACTTCTTTAAATATTCTAGCTGCATGCCAAACAGAATATCCTGCTTCCCTGGATAATTGTTTTAATGTAATCTCATCTTGTAAGTGTTCCTCAATGTACTCTTGCATATTTTGAACTGCCATCCTTACTTCAAGCCGATTCATTGTTTTCCTCCATACAATACATATATTCTTTGTTCGTATCCTGTTCTATCACATAGAATACCTCCATGAGAACATCATATCAGAAAGAATGAGTACATTCTTGACACCGATTGCTAATTTGTATTACTGCTACAATTCCTGTTTTACCTTTTTACTTAACTCCTTGGCTGCAGCTTTGTCTCTTTGTCTCACACAATAAGGAGGATGTTTTTTATGTAATCGGTGATGTTCCAAACATTCACTACATTTTCCATGACGTTCACAGTTTTTTCTTTTGCAGTTGCATTCTTCTTTTCCATTCTCAAGCATAAGGACTCCTTTTCATATATTCCGTTTAACTTATTTCTATATTTAAGATTATACATGATTCTAATAAATAAAAAAACAGACAATTCCGGTTACGAAACTTAAAGATAACATAAAACAGCCGCAACATATTGTTGCGGCTGCTCTATAATTACTATATTATAACTGTACTAAAACGAAAATTTCATAGATTGCTTTAATTGCAGCTTCAAAATCTGCATTTCTAACACCAATGATAATATTTAACTCACTAGATCCTTGATCAATCATCTTAACATTTACATTAGCATGTGCTAACGCTGAGAAAATTCTTCCTGCAGTCCCTCTCGTAGCACGCATGCCACGTCCTACAACTGCGACTAATGATAAATCAGCTTCTAAGTCGATTGCGTCTGGTTTCACTGATCTATGAAGATCAGATAACACTTTCTGTTCTTTTTCTTGAAATTCAGTTTGATGAACAAATACGGTCATCGTATCGATTCCAGATGGAACATGCTCAAATGATATATTATTTTCTTCAAATACTTGAAGAACTTTTCTGCCAAAACCAATCTCTGAATTCATCATATCCTTTTCAATATTAATGGATACAAATCCTTTCTTACCAGCGATTCCTGTGATTGTATATTTTGGAGTTTGACATGTTCCCTCTACAATCATCGTTCCTTTATCTTCTGGGGCATTGGTATTTCTTATATTAATTGGAATTCCAACTTTTCTTACTGGGAAGATTGCATCTTCATGTAAAACGCTAGCACCCATATAAGAAAGTTCTCTTAATTCTTTATATGTGATTGTTGTAATAACTTCTGGGTCTTGAATGATTCTAGGGTCTGCTACTAAGAAACCTGAAACGTCCGTCCAGTTCTCATAGATATCTGCTTTTACTGCCTTTGCAACTATAGATCCAGTAACGTCAGAACCACCTCTTGAGAATGTTTTCACTGTGCCATCTGGATAAGCACCATAGAAACCAGGAACGACTGCACGTTCCATTGTACTTAATCGATCACCTAATAATTTATCTGTAGTATCCGCATCGAATACACCATGTTCATCAAATTTAATTACTTCAGCTGAGTCAACGAATTCATAGCCTAAATAGTTAGCCATAATGATACCATTCAAAAACTCTCCTCTGGAAGCTGCATAATCTTCACCAGCTTTTGCTTTGAATTGCTCATTAATAATTGCAAATTCATTATCTAGAGATAAATCAAGGCCTAAACCATTGATAATTTCATTATATCTCTCTTTAATCGCATCTAATTTATCAGCGAATTTATTCCCGCTTACTGCAACATGATAGCAGTCATATAACATATCTGTTACTTTTGTATCTGCAGAAAATCTTTTACCAGGTGCTGAAGGAACAACATATCTTCTACCCTTGTCTGCGCGAATAATTTCTCCAACTTTTTTAAACTGATCTGCGCTGGCTAATGAACTGCCACCGAATTTAACAACTATATTCATCCTCAAATTCCTCCGTATAATATTCGTATTATTTATAATAATGTAAAACTTTCTAATTTGCAAGAAAATCTACGATTTTCTTCTATATTTTATATATTCATGTAAAGACCTATGTATAAAGAACGAATTTTTATGCATTTTTATAGGATAATAATAAGACATTCTTACTATTACTAAATATTTAGTGTAACGTCCACATATCTAAAATCAGCTCTAAACAATAGGGGTAATCTACTTTATCTACACTTCCCGTGGTATAAATCGGTGTTTCATCATAGAGCTTATCATTTACATAATATTTCACACTACCAATTAATTCATCGGCTCTTACTGGCGCCATTAATGTATCAGGTAGATCACATTCTACTTTTGTAGTCTCATCTTTCCCAAGCAATAATTGTATATTTTTTGCATCTGCTTTTACTTGAACCTGCTCTTCTTGACCATCAATGACAAGAATCGGATTAAAATCAGTTACATCTTCTATTTTGACCATTGAATAATTATTAAGACCATATTTCATGAGTTTTTTCGTATCGCTCCATTTATAACTTTTATTATTAGGCCAACCACATGCTAATAATGCAACAACAAATGTTTTATCATCCTTTTTTAATGCCCCCACATAACAATAGCCAGCATCTCCCGTAAATCCAGTTTTACCAGACAATGCTCCATCCATCATGGACAGAAATGCATTATGATTGCGACAAGATATCGAGCGCCTCTGTTTTAAATCGGAGAAGGAATGATTAGCAGTTCTTGTTATTTTAAGAAATTCCTTTTTCTTAGGCGATGTATTAATACAGTATGCCATAATTCGAGCAAGATTTGTTGCAGTGGTGGAATGCTTTCCATTTCCGTCCGATGCGTCCAATCCATTTGGAGTTATGAAATAAGTATCATCACAACCTAAATTATGTGCCTTTTCATTCATCATAGCTGCAAATCCTTCTACGGATCCACCCACATGTTCCGCAATCGCAACAGCGGTGTCATTATGTGATTCTAGCATCAAGGAATAAAGTAAATCTTTCAGATAATACTGTTCTCCTTCTCTCGCATTCATCTGAACATCCGGTTGTTTGGACGCACGACTAGAAATGGTTACAACGTCATTTAAATTGCCATTTTCTAATGCAACAATACATGTCATTATTTTTGTAGTGCTCGCCATGGCTAATTTTTTTGATCCATTCTTTTCAAATAAAACACGCCCATTGTCGGCATCTATTAAACAAGCTGACTGGGCGTATAATTGTTTTAATTCATCTGGAGTTTTGACAGTTTCCTTGTTCTCTTTATATTGTTCTACAACATTAGAGCTTTTTTTATTGTCACCATTATCTTGTTCTACATTTGTAGCATGTGCATATTGAAACCCTAAAAAACTTAGTGTTAGAAGTAAAATAGCTACTCTGCTAAATTTTAGTCTTATCACAGCAAACCATTTCCCATCAATTCTTTTATTGTAAATGTATGAATTAGGAATTAAAAATATGAATAGCTTTCTTCATATTCTTGGTCATACTATTGTGACTTTTTATCTTCAAACTTTCCTATTCCATAACATTTTACCTGTTCTATCATATGTCCAATATTGCCTTCACCAGCGAATTGATCTAGTGCAAAAAAATCTTTGGAAGTATCCAACCAAACTAGGGGATGCGCTTCTTCCTTTAGTTCAATATCATCATGAACTATCCCTACATATACTTCTACGTAGCAATCTTGATTATAATAAGTAAAATCCATCATATGACTTAAATGAATATGAGCCGCAGTAATACCAGTCTCTTCTTCTAATTCTCGATACGCTGCATGAAAACCATTCTCTCCCTGCTCAATCTTACCACCAACTAAATTATATAGCCCTTTGTAGGGATCTTTCGTTCTTTTACAAAATAATAGTTTACTTCTATCATTATTAAATACCATAATACAGTTATATCCTTGCATGGTAAAACTCCTTTCATTTGTGATTCATAGTGCTATTATAATAACAAATTAGGTAATAAAGCAAACAATTATTTAGGATACGAGTTCATAAAAATGTGCTACCCAACTTTGTCCAAATTGAATAGCACACTTCTATATACCTGTTTATATATTAATATTTTAATAATTTATATAAACACAATTTATTTATATAAATCTTCCTGTTTTGGTGAATAGGATACATCTATTCCTTCTATAGTTGATGTTTCATTTCTAAGTGTAATTGTAATACAATCTGTACCACGCTCTGGGCTTACAATTTCGTAATAAGTAAACATTGTAGAATCTTCATCATTCTTCTCATACTTCACACCAGATAGTGCTTTTTCAAGATTTTTCTTTGACATACCAATCTTAATACCTTTTTGTACTGTCATAGGTACATTCGTTGTGAGTTCACTTGCTTTTATATTAGTGAGGAAGCAATTATTGATTGTAGTTGCAGTATCTGCATAGTTTTCAGCGATAACTCTTAATTGTTGATTATTTTTCATAAGGGTTACCCAGCCAAAGTCTCCAGCTTTTACCGTACTATCTGAATCAGCTGCGACAATCTTCCATCCATTTTTCTCAAATTCAGAAACTGGTGCAGGTAGTTTATATAAGTCGCCATCATACTCAACAATGAATTTCATAAAATCATTACCTAATGAGGTAGGTGCTTTATACTGTGTTACAATTGCTGGTACTTCCGAACTTACACTTGTATCTTGCGCCGCTGCTTCTTCTGGTTCTGAAAGATTTTCAATGTCAATAGAAGAAACAACCTTTGTTTCTTTACTTATTTGAATCTCTACTTGTTGATAAGACCCCAGTGAATAGGTTAATTTGGAATACATATCGCCATCATATACGTCTGTTGCATCTCCATAGGCTGCAATTACATCTTCCTTGGTTGATTTACCAAATACGATTCCACCAGGTAGCGTAATTGTGACATTCTGATCTTTTGCCTGAAACTCATCGATGCTAATGCCACCAATTAGACAATTTTTATATGGTTCTACGTTCATACCAAAGTTAACAATAGAGGCATATAAGGTAAAACCGCCTTTTTTAAATACCTCAACCCCAGAATACTGATCTGGTTTAATTGTTTGAGTATCATCTCCATCATAAACCCATCCATAGGAAACAAATTGATCAAATGTCATTGGAAATTGATACACATCATTATCAAGTTGAACTTGGAAACTATAAATATCACTGGATAATGTATTAACCGAATTGTTTGTAGTTGGAGTAGCCTCTGGTTCTTGTGGATCTTGTGTTGAAATATTGGCATCATCTGTTTCTTCTGCAGGTTGGGCTTCAACTGTATCACCATACGAAACCTCTTCATAATCGTCCGAAACTAAGCTTTTTGTAACATAACCAATCATTTTCTGTGCATCTTTATTATCACTATCTTCTAATATTCCCATAAATAATACGGAGCAAATGTCATCTTCCTGAACAAATGCTATCTTTCCCACAAATGTTTCAGACAAATCATCCGTAAGTTCTAAATTTGCTGATGAGTCTACTATTACTTTCGTTACCCCATCCTCTTCCACTTTTATGAAGTTTTTTCCTAATTCAAAATCATCATTATCAGAATCATCCAATGAATCTTGTAAGTCCTCTGTATTTTCAATATCTTCAAGATCCAAGTCTTCTATATTAGAATTTGCAAATATAAAAAACTCATCATAGTTAAATAGCATATAAGTATCAGGTATTGTATCAGAATAATATGTTTCATCTGACTTAGCATCCTCGATTGACCCAACTTCCAAAATAGATTCTGCATCTTCAAGATATACTTTTGGAACTTCAAATTTCATACCATTCACACTTGTAATCTTTTTGTAATCGTCTCTGTTTCTGTCTTCATTGAATACTGATTTTGTTCCTGCGAAACAACCAACTAAGGAAGCACACATAACAACAGTAATTAAAGTAAAAAGTATCTTTTTCATTTTCATAACAGGGAATTAGTAATATTCCCCTTCACCCCTCTCTATTATATTCATACCAAATTAGTATAACATTATGACTATATAGAGTCAATGAACAAAAAGGATTATTATGTAATATTAGGATATTTGTACCATGTTTTACTCGATTTTTACAATATATTCTTATACTACAGTATGCTCACTTTCAATAATTTTATCTAGTTTTCTCCACATATAAATTGCATAAAATAATAAAAGTAATGTTTGAATACCAGAAAAAAGAACGATAGTTTTCATATCAGGTTCCTTTTGTATATAACAGAAAAAATCATGTAAAGCATGCCAAATGATAACAGGTATTAAACTTTTTGTAATGATAAACAATTCAGCAAATACAATACCGAAGATAAAAGCAAAAGCTATTTGAATTAGAGTATACACTATATCTGCTCCACCTATAACATTACCAATATGTGTGATACCAAAAAGGATGGATGATATGATAATTGCCTTTTTCACCCCAAATACACGTAGTGTATCAAGTATAATACTTCTAAAATAAATTTCTTCGGCGAAACCTACCGCAATAGTTAAAATTATAAGTGCTAAAATGTACTTTACATTTAATTCTCGAAGTCCAACATAAAATCCTGTTGCCTCCAATATAATTGCTGGAATATAATACATGACATTAGATTGTGCATTTGTTTGGATCTTACGAAATCCCATTTCTGTAAATTTCTTTTTCTTCCATATAAAACAGCACGCAACTATCACAGAACCCCAAATACATACTCCATTTACTATCTTAGTATTAACTTCATTCATCTGATTCACTTGTGTAATAATTCCACCCAAAGTATAAAACACTAAAATAAATATGCTCCATAATATAGATATAATAACTGGTCTTACTCTTCCTTCTTTTGTTTTCATTCTTTTCCTCCTTGTTTTTGTTGAAACTGTTTGCATAAGCCCATAAAGGAATCACTTAATATCTGATGAATTTCATTGTCTGTAAAGTGACAAGAATTGGTTGCCATCATTGACGCAATTCCATGTGTAACAAGCCAAATATTAATAAATAACTGTTTCGCATATTCTACTTTTATATTGGTCATCTTTGAAATCATAACAATGATTTCTTGATTGTCCTCGCCCTCTATCATTTCAAATACACTTTTCACCTGTATGGAGTCAGACATAAATAAAAACTTAAATAAATTTTTCTCCGCCTTGGCAAAATTAATATATGCTAACCCTGCACCCAAAAAGGGATTTTCATGTTTCATTCCCTTTAACATGTCATTGTTATAGATCTCTTCTGCTTTACCATATAATGCTTTCTTAAGTTCATCCATTGTCTGGAATCTCCAAAAAACAGGTTGCGTGGAACAATGTAAGCGTTTGGCTATCTCACGAGCATTGATTGCCTCCACTCCACTTTCACGAACTATTTGAATAGAAGTTAAGAGAATCGCTTCTTCCGTAATCTGAACTTTTGGTGGCATGTTATCATCCTTTCGATATATATCATGTGTTATATATCACTTAATATATATCATTTCTGCTAACTTGTCAATATAAAAATAATTTCAATTTACCGAGACATTTGTTACCTTCACCCGAAGAACTCTTGCTAAAATAGAATTAACTTTGCTAAAAAAGTCTCGGTATATTAACCGAGACTTCATAAGTTTAATATAATATCTATTCAGATATGTTTAATCATCTAATTGACGAAGCTCCTTATTGAATCGAAATATGCAACACCCTAAGAATCCTATCATCCCTAATAAAATGTATAATACTGCGATTCCCGAACCTTTCCCTTCACCAACCAAATTACCCAATTGATTTTGTAACATAGATGGATGTTTCATAAATGGCTCTAATATCTTATCTACTATGATACCACCTAAAGCATAGCCTAAGGGGATTGAGCCATATTGTAAAGTATTTCTTGCAGAAAACACTCTTCCTTGCATCTGAATCGGTATTTTCGTACGCATAATGTATTCTACATTTGCTATAAGAATCGGAACACAACAATTACCTAGCAATACAGCAAGTGTCCACACATAATAATTACGACCAAATCCTAACATATTATTACATACTAAAAAAGAAAACGACATGATATTAAGGATTCTTGGAATTCGTTTTACTTTATCTGATTGTTTCGTTACAAATAGGCTTCCAATGAAACCTGCTACTCCTACAGAAGCACTGACAATTCCAAGTTGTATCTCATTATATCCGTTCCTCGACAATACCATTGGTGCAAGATTATTATTATACATAGCCGCAATTAAATTAATAAACCACATAAATAAAATCAAATCAAGAATACCTTTTTCGTTTATAATGTACTGAATACCTTGTTTACTACTAAGAACAATGCTTTCATACTTCTCCAAAACAATATACTTTGGTATTGCAACAAGAAAGGCCAAAGTACAATAAGCTATTATGAATGTAATAAAGTCTACCATAATTATTGTTTTCAACCCTCCGAAAGCATAAATGCTTGTTGCAACCATAGGCGTAAAAATTGTGATAAAGGAGTTGCAAAAAGATCTGACTCCACTTATTTTCATATAATTTTCCTTTTTGACAATAAGTGAAATTGCAACTTCAGAGGCAGGATTTTGGAATGCATCTGTAATGCTAAGAATGGTGTTAATAACATACAGATGTTCAATCCTTAATGAATCATTTATTAATAAGGCTAACACTAAAACAGAGAACATTGCTGCAATACTGTCAGAAACAAGCATAATCTTCTTCTTATCCCATTTGTCACTGATGCTTCCAGCAATAAAGCTGAGTACTATGGAAGGTAGGACAGAACATATGGACAATATAGAAACGGACAATACGGATCCACTTTCTGCATATAACCATAAAACCAAGCTAAAGCTTGTCATTTTACTACCAATTTGAGAAATAAACTGACCCAATTGAAGTAGGTAAAAATTCGTTAATTCATTTCTATTTTTATTCTTTATAAAGTTCATTTTAACTTTGCTCCTTTTCAATATGAATTCCTTGAAAATGCAAAGTCAAAAATGGCTATTTACAACGGACAATTTTACTCCATGCAATTACTCCTAATTGACTTTGCATGGAGTTTTAGCAATACATAATCTCATTATTTATTACACATCCTTTCGTAATATTATCTATATTATATAACTTATATTGTATAAATTATATATAAACGTATCTATCAGCCTTCTAAATGCACTAAGATAGCTTTATGTTTCACCGCATCCAAAAAAGTTCCAAGTACATCCTGGGTTCTTATTTTTAGGCTTGTGGTATTCATGCACGGATGACAACCAAGATAGTCATCCTTTAATAAATCTTCATCTACTAACAGTTGAACTTTGTTCTCTTTATCATTCATCAACCCCATTACACTAACAGAGCCTGGTAAGATATCCAAAAACTCTTCCATATACTCTTCTGGTGCAAACGATAGTCTTGAACTTTCGATTTGCTTCGAAACGTCCTTGGTGCGAAATTTTTTATGACCAGGCATCATGAGCATGTAAAAATTGGTTTTTTGACTATTACACAGAAATAAATTCTTACAGATTGTAATATCTAATACCCTGTCAATTTCATCACATGCTTCAATAGTATATGCTGCTTCATGATCTACGCGATCATAAGAGATTCCTAATTGATCCAGAAAATTGTATACTCTAATTTCCTTCTCTAGTCTCCCTTCATCGGTTACTGGTCTTCCTTTTTCTAATTTCATGGTAAATATCCTTCTTCCTTTATTTGCATTTTTCTTGACTTTTTGTATGTTTATATATTTACTTTTTCTTTCTAATAAACTCTCTTTTAACCTATCTTTTCCATTCATACTTATATTTTTGTATTTTACCATAATGAAATTCAAAAGGAAATATTTTAGTAGAATATGTTCTGCATTCACTCCCCTATCTAACGCCTCTGAATCTGGAAATGATCCTTTTCCACGTAGATGTTTCCATTTTTCAATTAATTCCCAGTAGGATTTATGTTTGATTAGATAAAATGAACTAGATGTTAGATATTTAAGAATTTAGTAGCTTATATATAATTTTGAAATACAACTTAATACTATTTTTATTAATAAAATATTATTTACATATTATAATTCCCATGATATACTAATCATATAAAAGGAGCAACCGCCCACAAAGTGGTTAACCTCCAATGTCAGTTTAACTGCCCACAGGACCGGCTAAGTCAGGGGCAGTTATTTTTTATTCTTACGATTCCAATTATTGGATAAAGTAAGCAGTGCAATGATCATATTATCTTCATATATCTGACCATTAAAAGATAAAAACTATTGATCCAACACATTGGAATATACAAAACTCTTTTTAGGTTGAATTCCCTTCTTCGCAAATAGTTCTGATACTGTAACAAAGGTATATCCCTGTTCAAGAAGTGCTGGAATAATCAAGTCTAATGCCTGGACTGTTTTATTATTACCTTCTAAATCATGTAGTAATACGATATTCCCATCCGTCATCTGATCCATCACCGATTGGAATCTCTCCTCCACAGTAACGTCATCTTCCCAATCTTTACATCCATACCCACAGATAAAAGGGAGCTCAATAAGTTCTAGCATTCTATCATCCACCTCTATATAGGGAGGTCTAAAAAATGGAGTTTCTGTCCCAGTGATAGCTTTTACCTTATCCAAAGTAAATTGTAGCTCTGAAACAATATCTTCCTTCGTTAATTCTGGCATCACGGAATGGGTTTTGGAATGGTTATCGATCTCACAGCCCATGCGAAATGCCCTATGTACAATCGCTTTTGTTGTAGTATTAATATAATCTCCTATTACAAAAAATGATGCAATCACACCATACTTCTCAAGTTTATCTAATACCTCAACGGTAGTTGTTGTATTTGGCCCATCATCAAAAGTTAGGGCTACATATTTCTTGGTTTGTACCTCTTTCGCTAAATCCGCCATTTAAATTACCTCTTGTCTATTCTAATTTATTTCTTAATTATACCAGTTATAGGTTAAAATGTACAATATTTTAGGTAGAGGTATCTTGAATTTTTCCATCTTTCTATATTTCTACAAATCAAAAGTTTCTTTGGGGATATCTTCAAAATATATTGAATTTATCATCCAAGGAAACTTTTTAGAATTCTATTTTATAATGAAATAATATCGTTTTTGTAACTTATTTCGCTTCTACTAACTGTGTTAATGATACTTCCTGGCTATATCCTGGCTGATTGATAAAATGAATGCTAGCACAATCTTTAGTAGGATTGATATCTTCAATATAAACCAGTCTTCCATCATAATTAACATCAATCATTTCAGGCGATGTCGCTATTTCTCTTGCTCTTTGCCTATCCATTCAATTCAACTCCTTTGTTATTTTTAATTAGTATTAGTTTTCACATTATAAAATATACACAAGTAATCCAACCTAAAACTTTAAATTCAATTATGACAACTGTACTTTATTCTACTTTTGTGTTACCATCTCCTGTAGTAGATTACAAGAATGAAGGGACTTTATGAAAACTAAATTATACTTTATTTTATCCATGATTATATTTGGAACTATAGGATTGTTTGTGAAACAAATCAATTTTGCCTCTAGCCAGATTGCTTTATTCCGAGGATTGGTTGGTTCTGTTTTATTACTTTTGTTATTTTTATACATGGAAAAGAAAAAGAACACAAATAAAATGCAACAAGCAATGAATAAGAAAAATGCTATATTTTTAGTTTTATCAAGTATAGCACTTGGAGCGAATTGGATCTTTTTATTTGAATCATTTAAGCACACCACTGTATCTAACGCAACACTTAGTTATTATTTCGCTCCAGTATTAGTTGCTTTGTTATCTCCTGTCATACTGAAAGAAAAACTCTCTTCAAAAAAGATAATTTGTATCGGTTTTGCCATGTTAGGTATGATATTCATTGTTGGAAGCAATAAAACAAGCCAGCCAGGCTATCACCACCTCCTAGGAATCGCTGATGGATTAATAGCCGCCAGCTTTTATGCTACACTTATGTTATTGAATAAATTTATAAAGAATATGGATGGTTTAAAAACCACTTTAATTCAACTCTCTATGGCAACCATTTTGTTGATACCGTATGTAGTTATAACCAGTCCTATTAAGTCAGAACAATTTACCAAATACTCTATCTTTCTAATATTAATTGTTGGTTTTCTACATACAGGAATCGCTTTTTCCCTTTTCTTTACTGGTATGAAAGGGTTAAAAGGCCAGAGTATTGCGATTCTAAGTTATATTGATCCGATTACTTCTTTATTACTTTCTTTTTTCATTTTACAAGAACGAATGACTTTGTTGCAAGTTACTGGAGCTATTATGTTACTTGGCGCTACATTACTTAGTGAGTCAAAAGTTAAGTTAAACAAATCAATATCAGAATAAGAATTTTACCTGCTTCCTCTGTTACCACCTCCAGATCCTTGAACTTCCATATCCATCAGCAACAGAACTATCCATAATATAAAAAAAGCGACATCCCAAGGGATTGTCACTTCTTGATTATAAGTAATGTAATAGTTCTTGATAGAATTCTTGTTCTTCTTTTATTAACTGCATTGTCAAGTTTATACTATCTGGTGTTGCTTCTTTATATTGTTTTAGATATTTGCTTAATGATTTGATCCCCATGTGACAACCATCTGCAAGCATTTCGGCTATTTTCTCATCATCTTCTTTCATTCGAAGCTGAACCTCTGTTTTCATCCAAGAAAATATCTTTTGCATTGATTGGGGATCTTTTTCATTTTCGCCTTCGCTATTTAATAGTTCATGACACTTATCTCCCAGATCGATATGCTTTTTATTATAATTGTTCACCATGGTTTTAAATGCATCATTATCAATATAGGGATTCATCTGCTCCATACTATTGGTTGCCATCTTACAACCAGAATTGCATTCTTTTAGTAAATTGATTGTATCTTCATTCATTTCATCAGCCCTTTCTTATTAAATCCTATAATTATTATGATTTAATAAACCTAAAATTATACCAATGTCTACTAAACCATTTTCTCTTATTTTATTATTTTGAAATGACTGAATCACCAGAAGGACTTCCCAATTAACCCATACGTGTTGACCCTCGCACAATAAGTTGCGGCAAAGTTGTATAAGATTGTACATGAAGTGCTGGATTATTAATTTTTCGTACTAAGATCTCTGCTGCTTGATTGCCCATATCATAAACATCAATGTCCACAACAGTTAACAATGGTTCAATCATTCGAGAAAATGGGTAATCATCAAAGCTAAGTAACGCAATATCTTCTGGAATGCGTTTTCCTCCATTGGTCAATGCTTTTACCACCCCCATGGCTATGAGATTATTTTCACAGATAATCGCTTCTGGTAATTGGCTCTCCTTAAGTAACTCCATAGCTAACTCATAACCGCTTTCTTTGGTATAGAATCCATACTTTAAATACTTATCTTTAATTATGTAACCTCTATCATGCATGGCGGCTACAAATCCTTTTAATCGTTTAATAGAAATTTCATCTTCTTTTGGACCACCAATAAAAGCTATATTTTGATAACCGCATCCTACTAAGTGCTCTGCTGCCATTTGGCCAGATATACTGTTATTGATGTCAATCCAACAGGCAAGACATTTAAAAGATGGTCTTCCAATAATAATATGTGGAAAATTGGTTTTTACCAATTGCTGTACTAATTCTTTCGTTGTGGCGGATCCATGAACAATGATCCCGTCCGCACTTTTCCTTCCAATAATATCGTTGATACGTGTTATTGCATCTTGATCACTTCTTATGCCAATAAAACTTAGATTATAAGCATTTTGAGATAACACTTCCTGTGCTCCACACATAATTTCGAACATATGAGGATTATTAAATGCGGTATGCTGCTCTAGTCTCGATAAAAATACAATATTATTTGTTTTTTGACGGGCAAAGTTACGTGCTTGCTCATTGGGTTGATACTGAAGTTTCTCCATAATACTACGAACATGTTGCTTGGTCGCATCTGAGATAGAAGTTCCATCATTGATTACTTTTGATACGGTAGATACTGATACACCTGCTTCCCTCGCAACATCTTTCATCGTTATGCTCATATTCACCCTTCTCCTTCCCAATCTACTAATCAACTAATCTACTAAATATATTCCATATCCCCAAGGATTCAAAATATTGTTTTGTATACCACTTTGTAATAACAAAGTATGGCTTTTGTTTATTGGAATTTGATATTCTACTTGCCCAACATTTAAATATATCTCTATCTTCCCAATTTCACCCATTCTAGTAAAGGAGAATACTGTATTATTTTCATCAACTTGATGATTCTGAAATTTTGATTCATACGTAATATATTTTTTTCTTATTCCGATCACGTTTGTTACAAATTCCAGTAACTGAGAATCCATTTCCTCCCATCTCATGGGACTTCTATATTCTTTTTCCGTTACTCCATATATTCCTGTCTCATCACCATAGAATAAACTTGGAACACCTGGCGCAAACATCAGAAAGATAAATGCTTGCTTCCATTTTTTCAAGTCGTTTTGGCACAAGGATAGAAATCTTGGAACATCATGGCTATCCAATAGGTTTAATTGTCCATCACAGATATTAGTTGGATATCTAAGTAGCATTTGATTAATCTTGCCTGCAAATGTTTTAGCATTTATTTTCCCAAGTGCAAAAAAGTCCCTACAATGTTTTCTAAAGTCATAATTCATGGTGGAGTCAAAGGCATCACCTCGTAGCCACGTTTCGGAATTTTCCCATACTTCACCAATTAACACAGTATTTGGATTTTCTTCTTTGGCAGCACTTCGAAATACTCTCCAGAAATTGCGGTCAATCTCATTGGCAACGTCCAGTCTCCATCCATCAATCTTAAATTCGCGAATCCAATATCTAGCAACCTCAGCAAAGTAATTCTGTACCTCAACATTTGATGTGTTTAGCTTTGGCATTTTAGGTTCATAGGCAAAGCACGCATAAGAAGGAAGCTCGTTAACATGTTCAGGCCTTTTCACAGGAAAAGATAATTCATAAAACCAATCTACATAGTTTGATTTTTCTCCATTTATTATAACATCTTCAAATGCAAAAAACATCCAGCTACAGTGATTAAAAACACCATCAATAATGATATGCATCCCCATTTCATGAATTGCCTCTACCAGATGTTTAAAGTCCTCATCTGTTCCAAAACATGGGTCAATATGATAGTAATCTAGAATATCATATTTATGAGACTCACCTGCAACGAAGATTGGATTCAAGTAGATGCAGGTAAAACCCAGATTCTTAATATAGGAAAGATTCTCCCTAATACCATTCATGGTTCCTCCAAGTCTTGAACGACTTATGGTACCATCTTCCATTGTTATCTCTTTCTCTTCACAAGAAAGTGTATGTTCTCCGCTAGCAAAACTATCTGGGAAAATATTATAAACTACTGCATTCTTAAACCAGGTAGGCACGTCTATTATCTCTTCCCTAAGGATAAACGGATATTGATAATATTCACTTCTGCCTTCAATGATGGTATCATTCAGTATTAAATCAGCCATTTCTTTGGTAAATTGACCTGAGTAGTAATATGTCCAATCGACTTCATCTTCTAGCTTAAAATAATAGCATACTCTTGTAAATGGGCTATCAAAGGTAATCTCATAATAATCAAATAGATCATCTGAAGCCATACACTCCATAGGAAGTGGATAAAATTCAACTGGAGTATGATTACATGCCCGATCACCATAAAAAAGCGTACATGCTGTTACATCCATTTTCTTAGTTCTAATTCGTATTGTTAATTCTTTCTCTTTATTAGCAAATGCGTATTGAGAAAGTGGTATATGTAAAATAGCTGCTTGATCCATATTATATTCCTCTCTTGATATCAACCTTTTACTCCACCAGCCGTTAACCCCGATACCATGTATTTCTGAATACAGAAAAATACAATTAGTATAGGAATGGATACTAAAATGGCTGCCGCTGAAAATAAAGGCCAACTTCTGCTGTAATCACTAGCTTGTAACTGATATAAACCACCTGCTAGTGTATAATTTTGTTCATTCATTAAAAATGTTGTGGAAAATAGATATTCATTCCAAACAAAGATTAAAACCATAACTGAGGTTACGATAATGGCTGGCCTCGCCAAAGGTAATACAATCTTC
>JAEZUR010000079.1 GCA_023420935.1 Bacillota bacterium
GTTCTACAGGTGACGAACCTTATTCTTTAGTAATGTTATTATCAAAATTTATGCCATTGAATCGAATTAAGGTTCTTGCTACGGACATTGATAAACAAGTCTTAGATAAAGCAAGGATGGGTTTATACAATGAGAAGAGTCTAAAAGCATTACCAAGTGAGTTTATTTCACAGTATTTTACTAAAATAAACGATAGTAACTATCAGATTTCTGATAGTATCAAGTCTTGTGTTGAATTTAAACAACATAATTTATTAAAGGATGAATATCCAAGTAACTGTGATTTGATTATTTGCAGAAATGTATTGATTTATTTTACAGAGGATGCCAAAAATGATATCTATCGTAAGTTTAATACTGCATTAAAAAAAGAAGCGATTTTGTTTGTAGGGAGTACAGAACAGATTATACAACCACAATCAATTGGGTATACCCCACATAAATCATTCTTTTATAAGAAAATGTAATTGTTTCACCGCCCTCTAGAGTGATTGACTTTAGAGGGCTTTTCTATGGTAATACTTGGCTTACGGGATTAAAAAAACTTTATGAAATTAATGATTGATTTCTATATTAATATCTAGTATATTAAGTAATAGATACTGACAGGGAGGAAATAATATGCAGAATATCGTACGAGTTGCAGTGGATGCCATGGGTGGCGACAATGCTCCTTTGGAAATTGTAAAGGGCGCTGTAGAAGCTGTTAACGAAAGAAAAGACATTAAAGTATTTCTTGTTGGAAAAGAAACTGTGGTAAATAATGAACTTGTCAAGTACAGTTATGATAAAGAACAGATAGAAGTAGTAAATGCTGATGATGTCATAACCAATGATGAAGCACCTGTTATGGCTATTCGAAGGAAAAAAGAATCCTCTATTGTGGTAGCTCTTAACTTAGTTAAGAGTGGATCTGCTGACGCATTTGTTTCTGCAGGAAGTACAGGCGCTGTTTTAGTAGGCGGACAATTTATTATTGGAAGAATTCAAGGTGTGGAACGACCACCTCTTGCTCCCTTAATACCAACCACAGAAGGAGTATCGCTTCTAGTAGATTGCGGTGCCAATGTGGATGCCAGAGCGTCTCATTTGGTGCAATTTGCGAAAATGGGATCCGTCTATATGGAAAATGTAGTTGGAATTAAAAATCCTAAGGTTGCTATTGTCAATATCGGTGCAGAAGAAGAAAAGGGTAATATGCTTGTAAAAGAAACTTATCCACTTCTAAAAAACTGTAATGAGATTAATTTTGTTGGCAGTATTGAAGCGAGAGATATACCTACAGGAGCAGCAGACGTAATTGTATGCGAAGCTTTTGTTGGTAATGTTATCCTGAAGCTTTATGAAGGGCTTGGCGCTGCTTTAATTGGTAAGATTAAAGGTGGCCTAATGTCTACCACAAGAAGTAAAATTGGTGCAGCTTTAGTAAAACCTGCATTAAAGACTACACTAAAGTCTTTTGATGCTTCTCAATATGGAGGTGCTCCGTTGCTTGGTTTGAATGGACTTGTTGTAAAAACCCATGGAAGTTCAAAGAGTATTGAAGTGAAAAATTCGATCATACAATGTATTACCTTCAAGCAACAAAAAATCAATGAAAAAATCAAAGAAAATATTATGAAAAATGAATAAAGTTAGGAAGGGTGAAAAAAATGGAATTTGAAAAGTTAAAGAAAATTATTAGTGAAGTACTTAATGTGGAAGAAGAAGAGATTACAATGGAGGCCACATTTGTAGATGATTTAGGTGCAGATTCTCTTGATATTTTCCAGATTATTATGGGAATTGAAGAGGAATTTGATATTGAAATTGCAAATGAAGATGCAGAAAACATTGTTACTGTCAGCGACGCAGTTGATCAAATTAAAAACGCTATAAATTAAGTGATTTTTACAGGCTGTCCAAAAGATGTTTCTTATTTGGACAGCCTGTCTTATAATCGTGCTAGTAACAGAAAGGAGGCAATATGGCCAATAATGAATTTATGATGAAATTTGAGCAGATTATAAAATATTCCTTTCAGAATCGAAATTATTTAAGGCAAGCTTTAATTCACAGTTCCTTTTCTAATGAAAAGAGAATGGATAAGCTAGCTAATAATGAAAGATTGGAGTTCTTAGGTGATGCCGTACTAGAGTTAGTCACTAGTGAATTCATTTTCAAGCAAAATGAAAGTATGTTTGAAGGTGAGATGACAAAGCTTCGTGCAAGTTTAGTTTGTGAGCAGACACTTGCTTTGTGCGCCAGAGAAATTAATCTAGGAGATTTTATCTTATTAGGTAAGGGTGAGGCAGCTACCGGGGGAAGAGAACGAGATTCGATCTTATCGGATGCATTAGAGGCTTTAATAGGAGCAATCTATTTAGATGGTGGTTTTACTAATGCAAAAGAGTTTATTAGTAATTATATTTTATCAGATATTGATAACAAGAAGCTCTTTTTTGATAGTAAGACTATCTTGCAAGAAATTATTCAAGGTAAGTATACAGAAAGCTTGCATTATGAATTAATTAGTGAAGAGGGACCAGATCATAATAAAAAGTTTACTGTAATTGCTTTCATTGGGGATGAAGAGTTAGCTGCTGGAGTGGGAAGAACAAAAAAAGCGGCAGAACAGGAAGCAGCATATAAATCAATTTTGAAATTGAAGAATCCAAAATCGATTTAAACTTAAGAATAACAAGATGGGTGGATATACGGGATGTATTTGAAAAGCATAGAGATTCACGGATTTAAGTCATTTGCCAACAAGCTGTTGTTTGAATTTCACGATGGAATCACAGCAATTGTTGGACCAAATGGAAGTGGAAAGAGTAATGTTGCAGACGCTGTACGCTGGGTTCTAGGAGAACAAAGTGCCAAACAGCTTCGTGGAGCAAAAATGGAAGATGTAATTTTCTCTGGAACTGAAGCAAGAAAGCCATTGGGATTCGCATATGTTGCCATAACTCTTGATAATTCCGATCATAAATTAGCAACTTCTTATGAAGAAGTCACAGTTGCCAGAAGAGTCTATCGCTCGGGAGAAAGTGAATATCTATTAAATGGGAGTAGTTGCCGCTTAAGAGATGTTCAAGAATTATTTTTGGATACTGGTATCGGTAAAGAAGGTTATTCTATAATCGGACAAGGGCAAATTGATAAGATTTTAAGTGGTAAACCAGAAGAGAGAAGAGAACTCTTTGATGAAGCAGCTGGTATCGTGAAATTTAAAAAACGTAAATTAGCTGCGGAAAAAAATTTAGAAGCAGAGAAGCAAAATCTTTGTAGAATTAATGATATTTTATCTGAGCTGGAAAAACAGGTTGCGCCGTTAGAGAAGCAATCTATTGTAGCGAAGGAATATTTGAAATTAAGAGATGAATTAAAAGTTCTAGATGTTAATATGTTCTTAATGGAATATGATAGAACCCATGAAAGCCTAAAACAGATGGAGGATAAACTATCCATTGCTGGTAATGACTTGTTAGATGCCCAGAAAAATTTTGAGAATACAAAAGCTGAGTATGATAAACTAGAATCTCAAATGGAAGAATATAATGGCAAGTTAGAAGAGGAAAAAAATAGTTTAAGCGATAGCAAGATCAAAAAAGAACAACTGGAGGGACAGGTAAAAGTCCTTAATGAACAAATTATTGCGGCGAAACAAAATGATGAGCATTTTAAAGGTCGTTTAGAATCTATTCAAGCCAATGTAAATGGAAAACAGGATGAACTTACCCAGTATTCAGCAAAAAAACAGGAAATGGATGATAAAATCCAAGAACTAAAAAATATCCAAGAAGAAGCACAAAGCCAATTAGAACTGATTTCTAAAGAAATAATGGAACTTGATAAGAGTGTCGAAGCTGGTAAGGTAAAGAGTTCAGAGTACTTTAATGAAAAATCTAATATGCAGTCTAAGTTACAGCGATTTGAGACTATGCTAGAGCAAAACAATATTCAAAAAGTTTCTCTAAACCAAAGGATCCTTAAGAATAAAAGTGATGAAGCTTCGTTTGATGAAATGATTGCGTTAGAAAAAGGTAATCTAGATCAAATCAATGATAAAATTCAAAACTTTGAGACGATACTAGGAGAGTTGGAACGGTCAATTAGTGAAATTGATAGTAAATTAACTAGTTATCGAACTTCTTTTAATGAAAAGCAGCAAGAATATCACCGAGAAAAATCGAAGCTGGATTCCCTAAAAAATATGACTGAACGCTATGAAGGTTATGGTCAAAGTATTCGAAGAGTTATGGAACAAAAGGATAAAAATCCAGGTATATTAGGTGTTGTAGCAGATATTATTAAAGTAAAGAAAGAATATGAAACTGCGATTGAAACAGCGCTAGGTGGTAATATTCAAAATATTGTTACCAAAGACGAAACCACAGCTAAACAATTAATTGAGTTCTTAAAAACAAATAAATATGGTAGAGCAACATTTTTACCATTAACTAGTATATCCGCAAAAGGAATTACTGGTAGTGATCAGATTTTGAAAGAAAAAGGAGTAATAGGTCTTGGGAGCTCTTTGGTGGAAGCAGATAAGCAATTTAGTGGGTTAATGGATTACTTACTGGGACGCATTATTGTGGTAGATCATATTGATAATGCCATTCAACTTGCCAAAAAGCATAATCATACATTGCGTATTGTAACCGTAGAGGGAGAGTTATTAAATCCAGGTGGTTCACTCTCAGGTGGTGCATATAAAAATTCCAGTAATCTTCTAAGCCGTAGAAGAGAGATGGAGGACATAGAAGCTAAGATTAAATCGATTGAAGAAACTCTTGGAACGTTAGATAGAAATATTTCCATGGAGAAAGAATCAAAGGTTAATCAACAAGAATGTATTACTGATAATAAAAGATTACTACAAGACTTATATTTGCAGCAAAATACAGCTAAGTTAAAGTATCAACAAGCTTGTACCGATAAACAATCTAATCTGGAAGGATTAGCGCATATAACAAAAGAAAATCAAGACTTAGATATTCAAATCAAAGAATTGAAAAATCAAATAACTATATTAGAAGTGTCCTTAAAAGAGATTGAAGTTAAGTTAAATTCAAATCAAGAGGATATCGAACAGAAGAATAGTAAATTGTTGACAAAACGAGATGAGGAATCTGTTCAAAAAGAAAAAATTGCTGGGTTTAAAATTAACTTTTCCACATTTGAGCAAAATAATCAATTTATATTGGAAAACATTAGCCGTGTCAATAAGGAGTTAGCAGATTATCAACAGGAGATAATAGCCTTAGATCAAAATATGCTGGATTCTGTCTCGCAAGTGACAGGAAAAGAACAAGAAATCAATCAAGTAAAAGAAGCAATTACAAATTTTGAAACCGCTATTATAGATATGGAAGCTATGATTAAAGAGCTTACTAACTTAAAGGACGAAATATCGAAGAACCATAAAGAATTCTTTGTAAAGCGTGAAGAGTTAGCACACAGGATGAATGAGCTAGATAAAGAATGTTTCCGTCTATCAAGCCAAAAAGAGAAACTTTTGGAACAGTTAGAGTCAGCACAGAACTATATGTGGGAAGAATACGAGCTTACCTATAATGCATCACTTGCACTAAAAAGCGAGGGAGAGCAAAATCTTGCACAGATGAAGAAATTGGTTTCTGAGTTAAAGAATAAAATTAAAAATCTTGGTGACGTTAATGTCAATGCCATTGAAGATTACAAAAATCTTGTGGAACGTTATGAGTTACTTCGCACACAGCATGATGATTTGGTGAAAGCAGAAGAAGTATTAAATGGAATCATTGCTGAACTTGATGAAGAGATGCGTAGACAGTTCGAAGAAAAGTTTAAAGAAATTAAAGAACAATTTGATGTGGTATTTAAAGAACTATTTGGTGGCGGTAAAGGTACGTTAGAGTTAATGGAAGATGAGGATGTCCTAGAAGCAGGAATTCGAATTATTGCACAGCCACCTGGTAAAAAACTGCAGAACATGATGCAACTTTCTGGTGGTGAAAAGGCGCTAACCGCAATTTCGTTGTTATTTGCAATTCAGAATCTAAAACCTTCTCCATTTTGTTTGCTGGATGAAATTGAAGCAGCACTTGACGATTCCAATGTAACGCGTTATGCTAAATACCTACACAAGTTAACAAAAGAAACACAATTCATTGTAATTACGCATAGACGTGGTACAATGGAAGCAGCAGATATCTTATATGGTATTACGATGCAGGAAAAAGGTGTTTCCACTTTGGTTTCTGTCAACTTAATTGAAAATGAATTAGACAAGTAAATCATACGTATATCAGATAGGTTTGAAAGGAGTAACTATGGGAGAAAAGAAAGGATTTTTTGGAAAATTAGTTTCTGGTTTATCAAAAACTAGAGACAATATTGTATCTGGAATTGATTCCCTTTTTAATGGATTTTCCAATATTGACGATGACTTTTATGAGGAATTAGAAGAGCTTTTAATTATGGCTGACTTAGGAATTAATACAACAACGTCTATCATTGAAGACCTTCATGTAAAAGTAAAAGAATTAAAGATAAAAGAACCAAAAGATTGCAAGTCATTATTAATTGATAGCATTAAGAGTCAAATGAAATTAAACGAAAATGCATATGAGTTTGAGAATAGAAAATCAGTGGTTCTCTTAATTGGAGTAAATGGCGTTGGTAAAACAACATCAGTTGGTAAATTAGCTGGTCAATTAAAAGAAAAGAATAAAAAAGTTATGGTAGCCGCGGCAGATACCTTCCGTGCAGCAGCCATCGAACAATTAACTGAATGGGCCAACCGTGCTGGTGTTGAAATTATTGCGCAGCAAGAAGGTTCTGACCCGGCTGCAGTCATTTATGACGCAGTTACAGCTGCTAAGTCCAGAAATGTTGATGTTCTTTTGTGTGATACTGCTGGAAGACTTCACAATAAGAAAAACTTAATGGAAGAACTTAAAAAAATTAATCGTGTAATTGATCGTGAGTATCCAGATGCGTTCCGTGAAACATTAGTTGTATTAGATGGAACCACAGGTCAAAATGCATTAGCGCAGGCAAAACAATTTAATGAAGTTGCGGAGATTACTGGAATCGTTCTAACAAAATTAGATGGTACTGCCAAAGGTGGTATTGCAATTGCAATTCAATCAGAGCTTGGTATTCCTGTCAAGTACATAGGAATAGGGGAAAGCATTGATGATTTACAGAAATTTGATGCAGACGATTTTGTAAACGCACTTTTTGATGAAGGAGACAAATAAGTATGATGACATTAGATGAGTTTGAAGAAGCAACGGAAGCCGTTAAAAAAGTAATCAATCGAACAAAATTAATCTATAGTGAGCATTTCTCAGATGCTTCAGGTAATAAGGTTTATTTTAAACCTGAGAATATGCAATATACTGGCGCATATAAAGTAAGAGGGGCTTATTATAAGATTAGTACCTTACCTCAAGAAGATCGTGATAAGGGGTTAATTACTGCATCAGCAGGGAATCATGCACAAGGGGTAGCCTATGCTGCCAAATTATATAACTCAAAGGCAATTATTGTTATGCCTACCACAACTCCTTTAATTAAAGTGAATCGTACTAAGAGCTATGGTGCAGAAGTCATTCTTCATGGCAATGTATATGATGATGCTTGTAAGCATGCTATTAAATTAGCAAAAGAACATGGATATACCTTTATACATCCATTTGATGATGAAGTAGTAGCGACTGGTCAGGGAACCATTGCCATGGAGATCTTCAAAGATCTTCCTACAGTAGATATTATATTAGTACCAATTGGTGGTGGAGGGTTAGCAGCAGGTGTTTCCACGTTAGCTAAACTTCTTAATCCTAATATTAAAGTAATAGGTGTGGAACCAGCAGGTGCTAACTGTATGCAAGAGTCTATCAAAGCTGGAAAAGTTGTTTCTCTTCCAACGGTGGAAACCATAGCAGATGGTACCGCTGTTAAGACTCCTGGATCAACTATATTCCCTTATATTCAGAAAAATATAGATGACATCATAACAGTAGAAGATCACGAGTTGATTGTAACATTTTTAGATATGATGGAAAATCATAAAATGGTAGTTGAAAATTCTGGACTATTAACCGTTGCTGCTTTAAAACATCTGAACTGTAAAAATAAAAAAGTTGTATCTGTATTAAGTGGTGGAAATATGGATGTAATTACGATTTCATCTGTAGTCCAAAATGGTTTGATACAAAGAGGAAGAATTTTCACTATTTCAGTTCAACTTCCGGATAGACCAGGTGAATTAGTAAATGTAGCTAGTGTCATTGCGAAAGAACAAGGAAATATTATCCGTTTGGATCATAATCAGTTTGTGTCTATTAATCGTAATGCCGCAGTTGAATTAACCATAACCATGGAAGCTTTTGGTCATGAACATAAGGAAAGTATCGTAAGAGCCTTAGAAATGAAAGGATATCATCCTAAGACTGTTCAGCCAAAAAGTTTATATCAATAATTAAGATAGTTACATAGAACTGTTAGAAACAATATTTTACAAAGTTGTTGTTTCTAGCAGTTTTTTGGTTTACAAAAATCATTGAATTGATTATAATATAATAGTATTTATTTTTATAGCGACGGTATGATTGCCGTTATCTATCATTTCTATTATTCTTTTTTTGCCAACCATAATTAGTTGATTGGGAGAAGGCAAATTTTATGATGATTCTATCAGAATATCAGATCAAGAAAGAACAATTTTATCGCATGTTAGAATGGAAGAAGGTGTTTTTATTATGTGAAATTTGAGTTGACAAGAGATATAAAATAGATTAGTATTATAGTAATGAGAAAAGAACATTAGTTCGTTATTGAAAAGGAGAAGAAACATGATAAAGGATGACAACAAACTTAAAGCATTAGAATCAGCATTAGCGCATATTGAGAAACAGTATGGTAAAGGCTCTGTTATGAAATTAGGGGATAGTGGAGCACAGATGAATATAGAGACAATTCCAACTGGATCGATTAGCCTAGATGTTGCATTAGGACTTGGTGGAGTGCCAAAAGGAAGAATTGTCGAAGTATATGGACCTGAATCCAGCGGTAAGACAACCGTAGCATTACATATGGTAGCTGAAGTTCAAAAACGTGGAGGAATTGCAGGATTTATTGATGCAGAACATGCACTTGATCCAGTTTACGCTAAGAAGATAGGTGTTGATATTGATAATTTATATATCTCACAGCCAGACAATGGTGAACAAGCATTGGAGATTACGGAAACTATGGTTCGATCTGGTGCAGTAGATATCGTTATTGTTGACTCTGTTGCAGCGTTAGTTCCAAAAGCAGAGATTGATGGAGATATGGGAGATAGCCATGTAGGCTTACAAGCAAGACTTATGTCACAGGCACTTCGTAAATTAACAGCGGTAATTAGTAAATCCAATTGTATTGTAATCTTTATTAATCAGCTTCGTGAAAAAGTTGGTGTCATGTTTGGTAGTCCAGAAACGACTACTGGTGGTAGAGCCCTTAAGTTCTATTCTTCCATCCGTTTAGATGTAAGAAGAATTGAGGCTTTGAAGCAAAACGGAGAGATTATTGGTAATAGAACAAGAATCAAGGTTGTAAAGAATAAAATAGCCCCTCCGTTTAAAGAAGCGGAATTTGATATTATGTTTGGACAGGGTATCTCAAGAGAAGGTGATGTTTTAGATCTTGCTGCTAACGAGAATATAGTTATTAAAAGTGGAGCATGGTATGCATATAACGACGCTAAGATCGGTCAGGGACGTGAAAATGCAAGAGCATACTTGAAAGAGAATCCAGCTATTTTTGCAGAGATAGAAGGTAAAGTAAGAGAAAAATATAATTTGTCTGGAGCGTTAGAAGCAGAAGGGAAAGCAGAAGAGAAATCTTCTTCTAAAACAAAAGCAGCTGCTAAGCTCCCAGATGAAGAATAATCATGAAAGTAACAAGACTGGAGCCTGGATTTCAGAAGAAAGTTAAAGTTTTTATTGATGATGAATATGGTTTCCTCCTTTATACCGGCGACATTCGCCGGTATAAATTAGAAGAAGACATGGAACTATCTGATGAATTATATCATCAGATAATTGAGGAGACAGTATATCGTCGCGCAAGGCAGAAAGCATTGGCAATCTTAAAGAGAGCGGATCGTACCGAATTAGAGCTCAGGCAGAAGTTAAAGCAAGCGGAATACACTGAAGTGATAATTAATAGAACCATCGATTATATTAATAGTTATCACTATCTTGATGATAAACGATATGCGCAGAATTACTTTACCTACAAAAAGTCTTCTAAAAGCAGCAAGCAAATCCGAATGGAACTGGTTCAAAAAGGGATTGATAAAGAAATGATCAATTCCATTATGGAGGAAGAAGGGTTTAGTGAGGAAGAGGCAATCCAGAAAGCAATTCGTAAAAAAACTAAAGATATAGATGCCTTATCATTTGAACAAAAGCAGAAAATAGCAGCTTATTTATATCGTAAGGGATTTTCACAGGATATAATTTGTAAATTTATTAATTTTCGATAGCAAATAGTAACATTTTGATTAAAAAATCTGATAAAATATAAGATGTTTTGACATTTTGCATAAAAATGTAAGATGGATACTTGACATACTAATAAAAAAAGTATAAAATTTAAGTGTTGTATATTTGTACAATGAAAATTAAATAAGGAGGTGCTCCTGTGCCAGAATCAACAATTATAGCTATTGTTGTTGCTATTGTTCTCGTGGTTATAGCCGCTTTAGTTGCTTGGAAAGCTGCCATTTCCTATCGCATAAAAGTTGTAGAAGCGAAAGTTGGAAGTGCGGAAGAAAAAGCAAGAGAAATCATAGATGAAGCATTGAAAACAGCTGAAACTAAGAAGAGAGAAGCCTTACTCGAAGCAAAGGAAGAGTCGTTAAAGACTAAGAATGAGTTAG
>JAEZUR010000154.1 GCA_023420935.1 Bacillota bacterium
TTGTTTTTTTAGTTTTATCTAGGCATCGAACGGTGCCGTCTTGCCGTATAGTAGAAAGAACCAAAGGTATTTGTTCTTGCACCCACGGATGTTCGTAATATCCAAGAGAAACCAAATTTCTCAACAATAATATTTTTGCACACTTCATACTCAAATTCATATTTTTGATGATACGTTCAATATATTCGTCAATAGGTACATCAATACGTGTTAAACCAAATTCTGTGAGTGCCAATAAAGCGTTGATATCCTCCCACTTTTTATTTAGCTTGAATTTATCCATGACCTCACTAAGCCTATTTGAGTATAATAAATTTTCATAAGCCTTTTTTACTTCAAGCTCGTCTTTTGACACACCAAGAAGCTCGGTCATTGTACGGTACTTTACTTCGGGAGTGTCATCATTAAGAAGCCAGTTAATTACATTATTCTTATTTATATCCATCAACCTAACCTCTCCGTCAAATAATAATTCATCATTAATTACAATAAACCTCTTATTTGATTTTATTATAAGTTTTGACATTAATCAATCCATTTTTAGGAAATAACTCGACCTTATTATAATAAGTAAACCTCTACCTAAACAATCCACCCTAATATTAATTTTTGACCAAACAAAAACACTCACCCTTTGGTGCAAGCACCCGGGTGAGTGTTTCTATTAATCAAGCACTACGTGCTTGGCTCATTTATTTCGCGATTATTTATTGTTCAATACTGCCTGTGCTGCTGCTAATCTAGCGATTGGCACACGGAATGGTGAACAAGAAACATAGTTAAGTCCCGCGTTGTGGCAGAATTCAACTGTTGATGGATCTCCACCGTGTTCTCCACAGATACCTAATTTAATGTTTGGTCTTGTTTTACGTCCTTTTTCAGATGCCATCTTAACAAGTTGGCCAACACCTTCTTGGTCAAGTCTTGCAAATGGGTCTGATTCAAAGATTTTATTTGTGTAGTATGCGTCTAAGAACTTACCAGCATCATCACGTGAGAAACCAAATGTCATCTGAGTTAAATCGTTAGTACCGAATGAGAAGAATTCAGCTTCTTCAGCAATTTCGTCAGCAAGTAAAGCTGCACGAGGAATTTCAATCATAGTACCGATGTGGTATTCAATATCAGATCCTTTTTCTGCTTTAACTGCTTCTGCTGTTTCAACAACAACATCTTTAACGAATTTAAGCTCGCGTTTTTCTCCAACAAGTGGAATCATGATTTCAGGAATGATGTCAAAACCTTTTTCGTTTTTAACTTCAATAGCTGCTTCCATAACTGCTCTTGTTTGCATCTTAGCGATTTCTGGATAAGTCACAGCAAGACGACATCCTCTGTGTCCCATCATTGGATTGAATTCATGTAATGAATCACAAGTTGCTTTAACTTCTTCTACAGTGATTCCCATATCTTTTGCTAATGCAGCGATATCTTCTTCTTCTGTTGGAAGGAATTCATGCAATGGAGG
Source organism: Bacillota bacterium (assembly GCA_023420935.1). Taxonomy (GTDB): domain Bacteria; phylum Bacillota; class Clostridia; order Lachnospirales; family Lachnospiraceae; genus Mobilisporobacter. The sequence goes on from JAEZUR010000154.1 coordinate 1,469, forward strand.
ATCTAAGAAACGGATAGTAACCGGTCTACCTTCCATTACTTCATAAAGTCCCTTGAAATCATCCTTTTGGAAAGGAATTAATTGATTTAAAGCAGCTTCTCTAGCTTCAACAGTCTTAGAAAGAATCATTTTTCTGATCTTAGCAATTCTGTCAGCTTCAAAGAACATATGCTCTGTACGGCAAAGGCCGATACCTTCTGCACCAAACTTAACAGCATTTGCTGCATCAGCTGGAGTATCTGCATTTGTTCTAACTTTTAATGTTCTGATTTCATCAGCCCATGTCATAATTCTATCAAAGTTACCACTGATGATTGCTTCTACAGTTGGGATATCTCCGATGTAGATGTTACCAGTAGAACCGTCAAGTGAGATATAATCTCCTTCTTTAACTGTGTTTCCAGCGATTGTAAAGAATTTAGCTTCTTCATCAATACTGATTTCACCACAACCAGATACACAAGCAGTACCCATACCACGAGCAACTACTGCTGCGTGAGAAGTCATACCACCACGTACTGTTAAGATACCTTCAGCTGCATGCATACCTTCGATATCTTCTGGAGAAGTCTCAAGACGAACAAGGATAACTCTTTCACCAGCTTCATGAGCTACTTTTGCATCATTTGCTGTAAAGTAAACTTTACCAGCTGCTGCACCAGGTGATGCTGGAAGAGCTTTTCCAACTACTGCTGCTGCTTTAAGAGCTGCTGTATCAAATCCAGGATGTAATAATTGATCTAATGCTTTTGCTTCGATTCTCTGGATAGCTGTTTCTTTTGTAATCTTTCCTTCGTCTACAAGGTCACAAGCGATCTGAAGAGCAGCTGGAGCTGTTCTCTTACCATTACGTGTCTGTAAGAAGTAAAGTTTTTTATCTTGAATTGTGAATTCCATATCTTGCATATCTGCATAGTGATTCTCAAGTAAGTTTGCAATTCTCATAAATTCAGCAAAACACTCTGGCATATCTTCTTCTAATCTTGAGATTGGAAGTGGAGTTCTGATACCAGCAACAACGTCTTCACCTTGAGCATTGATTAAGTATTCACCATAGATTTTAGCTTCACCAGTAGATGGGTTACGAGTAAATGCAACACCTGTACCTGAAGTTTCACCCATGTTACCAAATACCATTGCTTGAACGTTAACAGCTGTACCCCAATCACCAGGGATGTCATTCATTCTTCTATAGTAAATAGCACGAGGATTATCCCATGAACGGAATACTGCTGTAATAGCCTCGATTAATTGAACTTTTGGATCTTGTGGGAATTCTGCTCCCATTTTTTCTTGATAGATTGCTTTATATCTAGCAATAACTTCTTTTAAATCATCAGCAGTTAAATCAGTATCAAATTTAGCTCCTTTTGATTCTTTGATTTCATCTAAAATTCCTTCGAAGAAAGTTTTGCTCATTTCCATAACTACGTCAGAGAACATTTGAATGAATCTTCTATATGAATCATAAGCAAATCTTGGGTTTCCTGTTTTTGCAGCGAAACCTTCCACTGCTTGATCATTAAGACCTAAGTTAAGAATAGTGTCCATCATACCAGGCATAGATGCTCTAGCACCTGAACGTACAGATACTAATAATGGATCTGAATTATCACCAAAAGTTTTTCCTTCTGTCTTTTCTAATTCTGCAATTGCAGCAAAGATTTGTTCTTTGATTTCATCTGTTACTTTTTTACCACTTGTGTAATAATCAGTACAAGCTTCTGTAGTTACAATAAAACCTTGAGGGATAGGAAGACCAAGGTTGGTCATTTCTGCTAAGTTTGCACCTTTACCGCCAAGAAGGTTTTTCATATTCGCCTTACCTTCTTTAAAAGAATATACCCATTTTGCCATTTGAATTATTACCTCCTAAGATATTATAATATTGACTTCCATGCAAGTCCAATATTTACGCTACACAAAAAAAGGACTGCTTTAGTCTCTACATTCCATTATAACACAGAATTACATGGTAAGGAAAGCCCTTTTTTGTTTTTTTTGGTAGACATGTATTAAAATTCAAATTTCTTTTCAAAATATGCTTTCAAATCTTCAATTTTAACTCTTTCTTGTTCCATTGTATCTCTATCACGAACCGTTACTGCTCCATCTGTCTCTGATTCAAAATCATAAGTAATACAGAATGGTGTTCCGATTTCATCTTGTCTTCTGTAACGTTTTCCAATATTTCCTCTATCATCGAATTCGCAATTGTAGGTCTTTGTTAATTCAGTAAATATCTTTTCTGCGCCTTCTGAAAGTTTCTTTGATAATGGAAGTACACCAATTTTAACTGGTGCAAGAGCAGGGTGGAAGTGAAGTACTGTACGTACATCCCCATCATTAATTTCTTCTTCATCATAAGCACCGCATAAAAAAGCTAATGTTACACGATCCGCTCCTAAGGATGGCTCAATAACATATGGTACATATTTTGTTTTCTTTTCATCATCAAAATACGCCAAGTCTTCTTTGGATACAGTTTGATGTTGTGTTAAGTCATAATCGGTACGGTCAGCAATACCCCATAACTCACCCCAACCAAATGGGAATAAGAATTCAATATCAGTAGTTGCTTTACTGTAGAAAGAAAGTTCTGCTGCATCATGATCACGAACTCTCATTTCTTCTTCTTTCATACCTAAAGTTGTTAACCAATCAATACAGAATTGTTTCCAATAAGCAAACCATTCTAGGTCAGTATCCGGTTCACAGAAGAATTCTAATTCCATTTGTTCAAATTCTCTGGTACGGAATGTAAAGTTACCTGGAGTAATTTCATTACGGAATGATTTACCTATCTGTCCAATACCAAATGGAATTTTCTTTCTAGATGTTCTCTGTACATTCTTAAAGTTTACAAAGATACCTTGCGCTGTTTCTGGTCTTAAATAAACAACATTTTTAGCGTCTTCGGTTACACCTTGGAATGTTTTAAACATTAAGTTAAATTGACGGATATCTGTAAAGTTATGTTTCCCACAAGTAGGACAAACTATGTTATGTTCATTAATATAATCTTTCATTTCTTCGTTTGGCCATGCATCAACACTACCTTCTATCGTAATACTATGCTCTGACATGTAATCTTCAATTAATTTGTCTGCGCGGAAACGTTCATGACATTCCTTACAATCCATTAACGGATCAGAAAAACCACCAAGATGGCCAGAAGCAACCCATGTTTGTGGGTTCATAAGAATGGCACAGTCAACACCTACGTTGTAAGGGTTTTCTTGAATAAATTTCTTCCACCAGGCTTTTTTAATATTGTTTTTTAATTCAACACCAAGATTACCATAATCCCAAGTATTAGCTAGGCCACCATATATTTCGGATCCTGGATATACAAAACCTCTTGCCTTTGCTAATGCTACTATTTTTTCCATTGTCTTTTCCATTTGTTTTCAACCTCTCGTATCATAATTTATTTATTGGGAATTGTTATATATATTACCATTATCATGGTTTAAACACAATCACTGATGTTTCTTTGCCAGTCGTTTGTACTGTTTTACTATTAATTGGCACTGCACCAGAATAATATTTTATTTTTCCATCAACAACTACATCATATTCTTCATTTAATACAATAACTTTATATTTACCTTTTTCTAATATCTTAGATTTGCTTACTTCTTCTGTCCCATTCACATCATAAAATGTTTCTGGTAACAAGTTGTCGGCATCTGCTTCTTCCACTGTCATAAACTTTGCTTCTACATCGTTAAAAGATGCATATGTATCCATATCTTTATATGTAAATAATACCTTTGCGACTTCATCATTTATTTTCAGAGAACCAACCTTAACTGTATTTTCACCCGTTAAGGTATTAAAATCTGATACAGTAGCTTCTATAAATGCTTTTAATGTGTCCTGATCGTAATATTCCTTATCAAAGTCTTCTACGATTGCCGTTTGAACTTTACCATCTTCCTTCACTAAAATGGTATTCGTTTCTACATTCCCCGATAATGTAGTATATGCTTTCTTACACCCTGCTAGTAAACATATGCACATAATAAGAAGTGCAAAAAGCCTCCACTTTTTCATGCCCATCCTCCTCCATTTTCTGTTAATTCACCCAAATGTAACAATATATAGTTTCCAGTTTCTCTTTATTTTAACCTCAATATCGAATATTTTCAACAGAAAAATACAGAAAGTAAAAGGATTATAACACAAACAATGATTTGAACTTATAATCGACATATGTTTCTATATACTGTTTCATACAGATTTGTAGTTCTCTTAATACTTCATCAGAAACAGTAAAGGAATAAAGCTTTTCAATGGAGGAAGTAATAATAAACTGCATCGTATAGATTGTGGAAGCACCAATTTTTATTACTCCTGGCATTTTACTATTACAATCTGCACAGATTAGACCTCCTCTTGTGGAACTAAACAAAGTAAGTTCCTTTTCTGTTCTACATTTCACACATTCAAACATCTGAGGCGCTTCTCCATTTAACACCATCATTTTCAATTCAAAAATGTAGCGTATCAACTCAATGGGTATTGTTTTCTTGGCTAATGCTCTGAGAGATACATATAATAGTTTGAGGATATCGGATGCATTGACATTTTCTCTAGTTATGTAATCAGCAAATTCGCAAAAATATAATCCGTAATAAACGGTATCTAAATCATCTCTTAATTCTGTAAAATAATTGGTTATGTTTGCCTGCGATACGGTATAGGAATCCCTACCCTGATAAATCGTAAACTCTCCAAAGGAAAATGGTTGGCTACACGCAAGTAAGGCGCAATTTGGTTTTCTTGCGCCTCTTGCAAATGCAGATATCTTTCCCTTTTCCTTGGTTAGGATAACCAGCCTCTTATCGTAATCACCAATCGGCATAGCCGAAAGAACCATTCCGGTGATGGTTTCCTGATTTATCACTGTGTCCACCCTCTTCACTAAGTTTTGCACCATATTCATGAAAATGCTCTCTCCGGTGTTTTTTTCCAGAAGAAAATTTTGCTATTCTGTTTTCACTTAAGCTTTGTTCACTGGTGCATGCATAGTTTAAATAATCATTTATGTTCCCTGTTTTTTCGAATAAATTCCAATAACTTTCATTTTTCATCATAAGACCCCCTAATGTATTATGTTCATCACTAGACTAGGTAGCCTAAGCGATATTTATAGGATTGCCATTTTTATGATGACTATACGATTTTTTTCAGGTTTTATTTATCTTTATAACCATAATTTTTTAATAAGAAATCACTATCTCGCCAGTCTTTTTTTACTTTTACCCAGAGTTTTAGATTCACTTTCATATCAAGAAGATTCTCCATTTCCTTTCTGGCGTCTGTTCCAATTCGTTTTAACATACTTCCTTGTTTCCCTATTATCATTCCCTTATGAGAATCTCTTTCACAAACGATAGTCGCATCGATATCAACGATATCTCCACTTTTTCTATCTTTCATGCGATCTATAGAGACTGCAATACCATGGGGTATCTCATCACTTAATAAACGAAGTGCTTTCTCACGAATTAATTCCGCTACAATTTGGCGCTCTGGCTGATCGGTAATGGTATCCTCATCATAGTATTGTGGTCCTTCTTTCAAATACTGAAAAATCACTTCTACTAAATGTTCTTTATTTTCTCCCTTTAGTGCCGATACGGGTACAATCTCAGCAAATTCATATATATTTTTGTAAGCTTCGATGAACTTAAGAATTTCTTCTTTTTTTACGGTATCAATTTTATTAATAACTAATACCACTGGGGTCTTAACTTTTTGCAACTGTTCTGCAATATATTGCTCACCAGCACCAATAAAGGTAGACGGCTCAACCAACCATAGAACCACGTCTACTTCATTTAAGGTATTTTGTGCCACAGAAACCATATATTCTCCCAGTTTATTCTTAGCTTTATGTATTCCCGGTGTATCCAGGAATATAATCTGTCCTTCCTCACCGGTATAAACTGTTTGAATTCTGTTTCTAGTTGTTTGTGGTTTATTGGACGTAATTGCAATTTTCTGTCCTATAATCTGGTTCATTAACGTTGATTTTCCAACATTAGGTCGACCAATCAACGTAACAAATCCTGATTTAAATTGTTTATTCATAAATTTCCTCATTTCTGTATTGCTTTTTGTGAGATTCATTATACTAGTTTTGTGATTGTTTTAAATAAACCACGGTTTTCTTCTATTTTCGTTTCATTTCCTATAACACATATATTACCGGCATCCATAATTGCTTTTACAATTGGGGCTGTATTTCTGATATCCTCTACCGTTACTTCCAAAATAGCATCACGTTCTTTTTGAATCTCTTCTTCTGTTAATTGACAGATATAGGCGGTAAAGGATCGACTTCCCTTGGCAGCTGGATTCATTGGAGTATCAACTCCACTGATAGTACCTATAATATATTTGGTTAAATCACGTTCATCCACTGTAAACTCACGAACAAAATCATATGCTTTTGCGTAAATATCATTCGTTTCAGTTAGATTTGGATCACGGTAGGAAGCAAAGTACCCATTGCCATCGTAGGAAAAGCCACACATGGAACCATAGGCTCCGCCTTTTACTCTTACATTATTCCATAGGTAGTCATAGCTTAATATTACCTTTAATACTTTTAATACTCCGGAATACTGGTAACCTGCTGCAATGTAATTACCTGTTCTTGCAACATATTGCACTTTACCTGAAGTTTTAAATCCTTCATTTAAACATTCTGGTTTGTTAGCAGTACCAAAGAAAGATAAATCTGTTTCTAATCTAGGAACTAAGGTATCCGCAAACCCTTTGAAGTTTTTCTCTAAAATTGCATACCCTTCTTCATCTCCAGTAAAGCTAACTAAAAGATTATCTCTACGGAATATGGTTTGAAGTAACAATTTTAAACCATAGATTAAATCCTTTTTCTGCCCTTCAAAGTCTGCATCTAGCTTTTCTAAGAAGCGATAATATCCAATACCACTTAACATTTCATTAAAATATGCGGCTTCTGAATAATAAGAACTTGCTCTACTTACTGCTGTGGAATGTCCTTTGGAAGCCAGTGACATCTGCAATCTTGATTTACTTTCTGCAATAATTTCTTTCAGACGTTTTTCATCATCTAGTTTGGTATGATATAACATTTCTTCTATTAATTCAAATGATTTATTTAATTGGTCATACAATACCTTTGATTTCACCTCAAATCTGGCACTATATTGATTCGTTACTTTACTAATGCTATACACATTCACATCCGTGGTCACTCCACCTGTATGAATATTTACTTCATTAGAGAATTCCGTAAAGTTGTAATGATCTGTATCAATGTATCCTAATACCGTTGATAACAATCCAAGGTATGGAGCTGCTGCAATCATACCACTTATATCAAATGATAATCTAAGGTACGCAATTCCATTAGTAAATACATTATGATGCAATGCATTTATATCAATAAGTTTCTTCTTTGTATTGTAAATTGGTTCTGCTTTCTTACCAATGTCCTCTCTTGATAACAGAGGTATTTTCTCTAAATCCTCTTTTGTGGAAGGCTCTTCTTGATACTGAGTTAAATCCTTCGTTGCTACCACTAAACGTTCTAATTCTTCATTAGATAAACTAGCCTTGTACTTGGCTAATTTATCCTTGACTTCTTGTTCCATTGCTGTGGTCAAACCAACTTTTGGCTTAACAATAACGATGGATGCATGGTCATTATGAATTAAATAATCTTCGATTAATTTCTCATAATAGCCAGTTCCTATTTTTTCTTTCAAGAAAGTAAAGGTATCGTTAGCACGTATATGAATAAATGGCTTATTATCATCATAAAGCCAACTGTCTAATATTTGAATTCCATACATAAGTCCTTTTGGATATTGTCCAAAATCAGCTTCCCTATACTTAAATTCAAAATAATTAATAGCCGCCTTTAATGATTTTTCATCAATACCTCTCTTAACAACTTGTTGTAGAGTATCATAAATCGTTTTTAAAAATGCTTCCTTTTTACTTTCTTCCGTATCTTTTGCAATTACAGAAAACACTGGTTGAAGAATACCATTGTCATAGGAGCTAAGAATATCTTTTCCAAGTCCTGCATCAATGAGCGCTTGTTTTAATGGAGCACCTGGAGCACTTAATAGAACAAATTCAATTACTTGAAATGCAAGGTATAATTCTCTATCAAGGCAAGTTCCCACAACGGTATTTAAACTAAGATATGTTTTGTCTTCTGTAGATTCTTCATCAACAACGGAATAATCAGCTGATACTTCTTGTATCTTAGAAAATGGTTCCTGCATAGGTATCTTAGAATCCACCTCAAGATAATCAAAATCATTGAGATAATTTTGATCAATCCAATTTAACTTTTCTTCCATATCCAAATCGCCATACAGATAAATATAACTATTGGATGGATGATAGTACTTTCTATGGAAATCAAGAAATTGTTCATACGTCAAATCCGGAATGTATTCAGGATCACCACCAGATTCACTTCCATAGGTGGTATCTGGAAATACGGACTGTTGGATCAGTCGATACAATTGTTGCTCTGGCGAGCTAAACACACCTTTCATTTCATTATATACAACACCGTTGTAAGTCAAGTCAGCGTCAACACTTTCCAATTCATAATGCCAGCCTTCTTGCTTAAAAATCTCTTCTTTATAGTAAATGTTAGGATAAAACACTGCATTAAGATATACATCCATAAGGTTTTGAAAATCCTTATCATTGCAGCTTGCTACTGGATATATCGTTTTATCAGAATAGGTCATTGCATTTAAGAAGGTATTGAGTGACCCTTTGGCTAACTCAATAAATGGATCCTTGGCTGGGAATTTCTTAGAACCACAAAGAACGGTATGTTCAACGATATGAGCAACTCCTGTTGAATCCTCTGGTGGCGTACGAAAACCTATAGAAAATACTTTATTATTATCATCATTTTTTAGAGCAATCACCCTTGCTCCTGTTTTTTTATGTTTGAAAACCATTCCTTGGCTCTTTAATTCATCAATGAATTCTTCTTTGATTAATTCATACCCAATTAAATTTTTTATCATTCCAAATCATCTCCTACTCAGTTTTATTCTTATTTCATTTTTTGCAATATTAGGTAAATTATTCTCCACGTATTATACCACATGTTGGATTTTTTGTCACAGATAAGATTTATCATAATATACTTAGGTAAATTTTGTATCAAAAGTTTGACTTTTGCTTATTTTTATGGTAAATTTAGCTTACCGTTACAAATGGATATTTGTACGTAAATTTTTCAATGTTTTAGGAGGTTTCTTAAATGAAAGGTACAGTAAAATGGTTTAATGCGCAAAAAGGATTCGGATTTCTTTCTGACGAAAGTGGTAACGATGTTTTCGTTCACTTCTCAGCTTTACAGATGGATGGTTTTAAAGTTTTAGAAGAAGGTCAAGAAGTTGAATTCGATGTAATTGATGGCGATAAAGGACCTCAAGCTGCAAACGTAACAAAGTTATAATCAAAGCATAAATCATTTTAATTTTTATATAGAATACTATTTTAAAAGTTATTATGTACTGGCGGTTGTAACCTTAAAAGGAAGGCTTCCCATATGGGAACCTTCCTTTTTTGATGGAATCTGCAGATGATTAATCAATTGTAAACTGCTGTATTACTGTTCCAAGTTTCTGAGCATTATGATCCATTTCTATCGATAATTCATTTAGATTACTAACCGCTTCTAGCTGATGCGAGGTAATTTCATTGACCGCTAACGATGCTGCAGCCGTCTGTTGGGATACCGCTGATATATTTTCAATCGCCAATAGCGTTTTTCCTCTTGCCACTTCAATATTAGTTACGCTGTCTAGTATCATCTGTACATTGTATACCAGCTTTTCTACATGATGATTCATATCCTGGAATGACTGTTCAGTATTATCTAATGCGGATTTTTGTTCACCCACCACATTCTTAGCTTGATTGGCAATCCCAACTACATCTTCTGTTTGTTTCTGCATATCAAGAATCAACTGTTCAATCTCTTGCACAGCTTCTATAGACTGATCAGCGAGTTTTCCAATCTGTGAAGCCACCACCTTAAAACCACTTCCTGCTACTCCCGCTCTGGCTGCCTCGATAGATGCATTCAGCGAAAGTAGATTGGTTTCTTCTGCAATATTATTGATAGTACTAATAATATTTCCAACCGATATGGATTTTTCTTTCAATTTTTCTATATTTCCAATAATTTCCGTTGTTATGTCACTGGTTGAATAGGCACGTTCGTTTAATACTTGCATGGTCTGAATTCCTTGTAGAATACTTTCCTTTGTATCAACAGCAATACAATTAATCTCATTCGTTTTTCCACTTACAACCTCGATTTTTTTAGAAAGATCATCCATCTGAATTAAACAATTTTCAGAATCACTAGCTTGTTGATTGACACCTTCCTGAATTTCGTTAATGGCATTGGTTATTTCTTTTGTTGCATTTGAAAATAGTTCTGAAGATTCTTTCACCTTGGCTGAAGAATCTGTTACAGAATTGCTGTGAAATTTTACCTGTTGGATCAAACTTCTCATATTTACAAACATTTCATTCATTCCATTGGACAGGATTCGAAACTCATCCTTTCTCTTTACATTTAATCGTATAAGCAAATTGCCCTCTGATACTTTTTTTAGTTCTTTAATAATGTACTGTATCACTCGCTGAATTCCTGAAGCGATGCCAATTCCAATCAGAATTGCTATCAGACAGGTAAACGCAACTAAAACAATTGTAACATTCTTAATGGTAGTTACTTGTTTAATTATGGTACTATACGGAATTAATGCACAGACCATAGCACCCGTTTTTCCAACTTTAGCATTCAGGTATAGATATTTACTACCATTCCAATTAACATAGTTACTAGAACTGGTCTGTTCCATAGCAAGAGATTTTTTGTAAAACTGTTCTGTTGCAAACAGTGTACCATCTGCACCTTTCTTCTTGCCAGTAGTAATTAACTCTGTACCATCTCCATTCACAAAACCTATCATACTACCTTCCCCCAAGTTCAAACCCTTTAAAATTTCTTCTACTGCAGTAGTACTTACATCTACAATAATGGTTGAGTTTGACTTTCCAAATCCGCGTATGTAGCGTATTGCATAGCTTCTAGGCTCTACCGAAAGCTTATTATCAATTAACTGGTCGGAACCAATCCAATAGGCATAGCTAGGGTTCTTTTTTAATTCACTTCCAGCCTCGGATTCTATAAATTGTTGATATAAGCTATGATCGGATTTATAGCCTGTCGTGAGCATTTCTTTTGATTCGGATAGAATATATATGTTTTCAATAAAATGATCGGATACCTGTTTGGCTAAGAGAGATGAAATAATATTCTTCTTTGCATTATTTTCCTCTAATGAATTCAATTCATATTTTCCTTTTACGTAGTTCAGTATCATATTCTCCATGGAAAGCTGAATTGCATTGGTCTCAACTGTTTCTAGTCCAAAACCTAAGTACTCTGCGGTCATAGCCATTGCCTGTCTATTTGATTCTTGATAATTATATAAAATTGCCTCCGAGGCTTTTTGATAGGAAACAACGCCAACAGCTATGACTGAAATTACAGGTATCATAAATGCAATTACTAATTTAAAAGCAATCCCTGATATACACTTTGCTTGTGCTTTCCTTGTTCTTGTTTTTTCTTTTTTCATTTTCATATCCCCCATTTGATACTTACACAGTTTAGAATTTGTATTGTTCCTTTATCCACACCACCATTTCTCCAGTTGTTCTATTTCCCCAATAACAATATGGTACAGCAGTTAATTCTATATCCTCAAATTTTATGTCTGTGTCCTTATATAACTCCTCTGAATTCCAGTTACTCTGGGAGATTTTTTTACCTTTTACCTTAAGTACAATTGTTCCACCTAACATGTCTTCGCAGAATTCTTCTTTGATAGGCTGGTTCGTATCTAAAAATATAGCTGGAAGATTGGATCCATTATCTATTTCCTCTAAGCAATAAACAAAAGGCCCTTTCATAATTGCTACTTTGCCGCTATCCTCGCGCACCAATGGATTGGCATGTATGTACGTTGCTGGCATAGAAAAGGATAACGTAACTTTGTCCCCAGGATTAACATTTAAATAGGCATATCCCAAATTGCTTCGTATATCCAATTGCTTTGTTTCATTTATCTCAAATTCAGCGGTTTTAGCATAAGATGGAATTCTTATCGCTAACATAAATGCCACTTTTTCATCACTTTCGATTATAAAATGAATTGTTCCGTCATATGGGAATTTAGTTTCCGTTCTTATCGTTACATCAACACCTTTTACCTTGGTTGTTATTTGACCCGATAGGTATAAATTAATCCATACAGTATCCTCATTTTTAAAGTAAGCGTATTCACCTATGGAGGCCAATGTCCTTGCAATATTTGGAGGACAACAGGCCACACCAAACCATTTCTGTCTAACTGGTTTCACATGTTCTTTGGACGTCCTTGGCAGACAATTATCTGGCCATACCTCTAACGGGTTAACATAGAAAAAGCTTTTGCCATCCAAGGCAATTCCAGAAAGTATAGTATTATACAACTCTTTTTCCACCACATCCATATACTTACTATCTCTCGTTATCTGTGCCATTCTTCTTCCAAACAAGGCAAGACCAATGGAAGCACATGTTTCTGCATAATTGCTGTTATTTGGAAGGTCATAATCAGTTGTAAATCTTTCTAAGAGCCCAGAACTACCAATACCACCCGTAATATACATTTGCTTTGCTACAATGTTATCCCACAAACGTTTGCAACTCTCAAATAATTCCCTGTCATCGTAGGCACATGCCAAATCTGCCATGGCACAGTACATATAGACCGCTCTCACCGCATGCCCTTCTGCAGTCATTTGTTCTCTTACAGGTTGGTGCGACTGAGAATAGAGCGGAAGATAATTCTCAAATTCAGGAAAAATTCTTTTATACTCAGGCCTTTTTTCTTCTTCTATAAAATAATTCAGCTCTCTACCTCTTCTATCAATGAAAGATTTTGCTTGAGCCAGATATGTTTCATTTTTAGTTACTTCATATAATTTATATAAAGCCAGTTCAATTTCTTGGTGACCCGGGTATCCTGCCCTGTTATTATTCTCGGAAAATACATCACAGATTAAATCAGCATTACGAATCATAATCTTCAAAAACTCGTCTTTACCAGTAACTTTATAATAAGCGACTGCGGCCTCAATCATATGACCTGCAGTATACAATTCATGTCCTTCTTTTAAATTAGTCCATCTTAATTCAGGCTCTTTTATAGTAAAGTATGTGTTTAGATATCCATCTTCGTCCTGTGCTTGCCCAATTAACTGTATTACCTGGTCTGCAATCTCTTCCAATTGTTGATCCGTGTGACTTGCTAACGAATATGCTACTGCCTCCAACCATTTCGCTACATCGGTATCTTGAAATACTGCGCCTTGAAACTCTCCTTCTTTTAAACCAGCTGCAATTTCAAAATTGTTGATGCAATGACTGGGTTCTGCATCTGTTATTTTGTCATTTAATATATCCCATTGATATGGAATAATTACTTCTGGTATTAATTTCAAATGTTTATTCCAGAAAGAGTCATTGATGTTAATCTGTTTTAGTGGTAATAATTCTATTTTATCCATATAGTACTCCTTTCGCAAAACACAAACGTTCATAATAAGTATTTAAATTATTGAAAAATGGATGCCTGCATTGGAATTACAGGCATCCAAACTGAAAAAATGGTATATTAAGCTTTTACAGCACCATTAGTTAATCCGCTCACAATATATCGTTGCATAAAGATAAAGATTAACACAACCGGGAAGATTGCAACAATACCAAATGCCATAGTAGAATTCCATAGTGTCTGATACTGCTGTACATAGTTATATATACTTGAAGTAATCGGTCTCTTGGTTGGGTCGGTCATAAATGTAATTCCATAGATTAAATCACCCCATGCATATACAAATGAAAAGACTGCGGCAACAACAATACCTGGCTTCGCAATTGGAAGCATAATTCGTACAAATGCTGTTAAATGTCCACATCCATCAATCTTAGCGGCTTCGTCCAATTCTTTTGGAATTGAGATAAAGTAAGTTCTTAATATAATGACGGAAAATGGAATACCAATGGTAGCATCGGCTATTATTGGAGCTAAGTAATTATTTAACAGGTGCATCTTTGAAAATGTTATGTAAAGTGAAGTAAGAACCAATGTGGATGGAAGCATCTGCGTAATTAAAAATAATAGAATAATTATTTTCTTGCCCTTAAACTGAAATCTTGCTAAGCCATAGGAGGCAGGTATGGATAGACAAGTGGAAACCAGCATTGCTCCAATAGAAATGATTGCACTATTCTTAAATCCGCGTATGGTATCACCAGATGTAGACAATTGCTTTTGAAAGGCTTCTAACGTAAGATTTTTAGGCCAGAGCGGTGTTGGCACTTGGAAAATTTCTATCTGCGTTTTTAACGCTGTCACAAGCATCCAATATAATGGGAAGATAAATATTAAAAAAATGAATCCTCCTATTAGAAACAGTCCAATTTTACTTTTTGTTTCTTTTGTCATTTTCTTCATTACATCACCTCATCTTCATCAATCACTTTAATATATAGGAATCCTACGCATAACAGTATTGCAAATAAAATATTGGCAGCTGCAGCTCCTTTACTAAATTGGAACTCCTCAAAGGACAATCGATATGCATAGGTTGAAACTAATTCTGTCGCATTGACTGGTCCTCCTTTGGTCATAACCCAAACAAGGTCAAATACTTTAAATGTATAAACAAAGCCTAAGGTTAAAACAGACATAATCGCTGGTTTAATCATAGGAATGGTTATCTGAAATAAAGTCTGAAATTTATTCGCTCCATCCAAGCTAGAACTTTCATAAACTTCAGTTGGAATGGTTGTCAGACCGGTTAATATTAGCATCATATTGAATGGAATACCAATCCAGATATTTGCAATAACAATAGCAAACATCGCTGACTTTGGCTGTAACAACCACTCAAGGGGCTGTTGAATTAAATGCATTGATGTGAGGAATTGATTAATAATACCTCCCTGTAATGCAAACATAAATTTAAATAATAAACCTACCACTGTTACTGGTAATAACCATGAAATCATGGTAACTCCTCGAAAGAAAGAACAACCAGGGAACTTTTTATTAAACAGAAGTGCCAGTCCGAAACCGATTATAAACTGGACTGCGATAGAACCTACCGTAAAAATTAAAGTATTTACGATGGCTCTTGGTAAAATGGAATCTGTACTTTTAAATAGTTCCATATAGTTTTGTAATCCTACAAATTGTTGCGCGTCTGCATTTGCAAACGTATATACATCTACATTTTTAAAGCTAAGTACAATATTTTGAATCATCGGATATCCAATGAAGACCATCATATATGCTAAAGCAGGTAATGCAAATGCAAATCCTAAAAGTGAACTAGATTTGATTTTTATTTGTCTCACAGGTCAGCATCCTTTCTCTTATAACGAGGCTTTCACAAAACATGTGTACTTGCAAAAGCCTCATTTTTATTATCACGGGAATTATTAATTATTTCACTGCGTCAACTGCTTTTTGCGTATCTTCAGCTGCCTGTTCTGGTGTCTTAGCACCTGTCATAACCTCCTGGAATCCACCTTGGATTGCTGATGAGTAGGATGGCCATGCTGCAGAAGGTCCTCTAGGGATTGATGTTTCTAGCTGTTGAATGAAAGCTGCTTGAATTGGATCATTCGTCCAGTAAGCATCTTTAGCTGCTTCTGTTTTTGGAGGGAAAGAACCGTACATTTTCATGGCATCAACCATTACTTGTGTCTGATCATAATATTTTAAGAAAGCAACAGCTCCTCCAACATCATCTTTCTTTACAACTCCCATATTTTCTCCACCAAGGATAGAAGTTGCTTGGCCAGAGTTTGCATCACGTTTTGGAAGTACGGTGACTCCATAGTTAAGGTCTGGTGCGTTCTTTGCAATTCCTGGTATCTGCCATGGGCCATTCTGCTGCATTGCGAGGTTTCCTGCAATGAAGTTATTATTTACATCGGATTGAGTCCAGTTAACAACTTCTTTTGTCCAAGATCCTTCTTTTATCATATCCTGCATGAAAGCAAAGGCATCCGTTCCACCTTTGATATCAGTATAGGAACCACCTGCTGTATAAAGCCATTGAAGACATTGGAATGTTCCTTCATCTGTATTTGTTGCTGCATTACCAAATCCATAAACACCATCCTTGGTTAATTTATTTGCCATTTCTCTAAATTGATCCCAAGTCGTGTTTTCATCAGGATATGCTAAACCTGCAGCATCAAATAAATCCTTATTATAGAAAAGTGCAGTACAATTCGTAGCAAATGGGATACCATAATGTTTACCATCCATCATTGTGGATTCTAATGGTCCCTGTATGTACTCATCCCATTTAATATCCTTTGCTGCATCACTGATATCAGCAAAAAGTCCTAGGGAAATGAAAGAAGCCATACTACATCCATCTAGAATTACTAAGTCAGGCAATTCTCCAGAAGCAATTCCTAAAGTTAACTGTTTCTCGTAATCTGCAAATGGTACATAAACATGGGATGCTTTATACTGTGTTTGTGATGAATTAAAACCATCAATCAGTTTCTGCATCATTTCTTTTTGTGCATCTGTCTCAAAATAATCCCAGATCACAACTTCTTTCACTTCGCCTGAATCAGAACCACTGTCTGTTTCAGTTGCAGCGGCGTCGTCCTTTGTAGTGGAAGCCGGGGTATTTTGATTGGTACTTGTCTTGGTAGAGCTAGAACATCCAGCTAATGTAGAAATAGCCAATGTTGCAGCTAATACAAGCGCTACTAAACGTTTCTGTCTCATAAAAAATCCTCCCTTATTTTTTCTCTCAGAGCACCTATGCCTGATAAGATTATTATAAGAGAGGATTTAAGTTGTAGTAATTCTAAATATTTAAGCTTAGTGGACTTTTTTCAGATTAATTTTTCTCTTGTTCCATTAATTCTTTCATTTTATGTTTCAAGTCACGTGTAATTTCTTTCGGAGTCGCTTCACCGGTCATTAAATTGTAAGAAGCTTCTGATAATAAATTAGATATCTGTGTCCATTGGGTATACAAACTTCTTGGCATACCAACTTTCATCTGCTCTACAAAAATAGCGTAATCCGAATTTTCTCTTGCCAACTGTTCTGCCAATGATACCTTTGGTGGCAGTGCATAGGCCATTTTACTGGCTCTTTGCATGACAGAATCCTGATTATAATACTCTAGAAAAGCCATTGCACCATCTATATTTTTTCCTTTTATAACTCCTAAGTTTTCACCACCAGTTATGATCACAGATTTTTCATCAACTGGTAATGCTGTGATTCCATAGGATATTTTTTCTTGCTGTAAGATGGGAAGTACCCATGGCCCATTCTCCATCATAGCGGTTTCACCGGCAACAAATTTTCTTGCAACATCATTTTGTGACCAGTTAATACAATTTGTATCCATATATCCATTCTTAAGCAACTCTTGAAGATAGGTAAATGCTCGCCTCGTTTTATTACTTCCTATTGTTGGTATCGTTTCTCCTGTTGAAAGAATCCATGGAAGAATTTGAAATGCAGATTGTTCCCCTTCCGCTGCAGACATTGCAAAACCATAATGGTCTGCATTGGTTAACTTCTGCGTAGCCAGTGAAAAATCCTCCCAGCTTTTTGGTGGATCGATATTCGCTTGTTCTAACATATCTGTATTATAAATTAACGCAACATTATTACAACAAAAAGGGATACCATAATACCTTCCATTGTATTGAACAGATTTCCATACTTGAGGATAATAATCATCTGTATTGCTCCATTTGTTCAAGTAACTACTAATATCTTCAAATAGATCCAGATTTACATAGGTAGACATATCAGGATTATCAATGATTACCATATCTGGAAGCTGATTTTCTGTCACCCCAATAGAAAGACGTTTTGTAAAATCTTCCATTGGAATATAGCTCCAACTCGCAGTATATTTTTCCTGGGACAGATTAAACTCCTGGATTAGCATATCTAAGCTTGCTTGCTGGGCTTCTGTTTCATAGTAAGACCATAATGTAATTGTTTCCTTTTTTACGGATGGTTCTGTATCTATTTTGGCCTTACTGTCACACCCAACCATAGTAAATACAAGTATGGAAACCAGTAATATTACGTATAATCTTTTCATAAGAAAACCTCCTAATTTAGCTGGCGGTATTCGCCAGGCGAGATACCTTGTTCTTCTTTAAATACGCGTATAAAATATTTTGAATCACTGTAGCCAACCTGTTGTGCAATTTCATATATTTTCAAATCAGAACCCTTTAATAGTCGTTTTGCGTGGCTAATTCGGAACTGCTTTAAAAAAGCCGAAAAAGTCATTTTCATTTCTTTGTTAAATAAGGTACTTAAATACTCTGGTGTTATTTCTAGTTTTCTTGCTACTTCTTCCATGGTGATACCTTCTTGATAATGTTCACGAATGTAATTTATTGCCCTACGAATGGTGTAGTTCCTTATATCCTCTTTCTTCTCCTTCCCGTTTAGGTAAGGGGTTATGGTGTCCTTGAATAATGTTTCTAATTCTGATAGTAAAAAGCTATCATTAACATTGATCACCGAGTTTTTACTCTGGACTTGCTCATAGAGTTTTATATCAATCTCATAATACATGTTTATTAGGAACGTAATCATCTTACTATAACCATGTTTCACATTGGATGGTGCATATCTATTTTTTCGAAAATAATCTACAAACTCATCTGCATAGGTTAGTACCTGAGATTCTGTACCATTACAAATAGCTGTTTTTAATTTCAATTCGATATTAGATGGATACACATAGGTATCTGACCGAAAGGATTCCACTAACGTTTGGGTCAGTAGCTGTCTATTTCCCAGAACAAGTCCATATTTCAATTGGTTTTGAAGCATTTTAATGACTGTGTGAAAATCATTTATATCTGTAAACCATGTTCCAGTCCAGATCCCAGTGTTATCCTTTTCCATAAATGCTAATTTTCTCTCAAATGTATGTTTTACTTTATCCCAAGATAACGTGCCCGCAATTAGATAAATAATCTGCTGATGAGATTCCATGGGAACAGAATAAATAGAAATTGGTTCATATTTGTCTTCTATCTCACGAATGATATCCGTACACTGATTTTTATACTCCAATGAAGAGTTCCCAAGATACCCCAAGAAGACACTATATGTCACCGATGGGTCTAAACAACACATTTCTTTTAATTGTGAATAACTATGAAGTCGCTCTTGTTCATCGCATAATAGAATATTTCGTAACAGAGTTTCCGGCTTACCTTTTTGACTTTCTTCTTCTTTGGCAATACAGTTCGTAATCCGATCCAGAATCTGAATAACCTCTTCCACTCCAATGGGTTTCAGTAAATAATCATCCACGCCTAACTGTATGGCTTTCTTCGCATATTCAAATTCAGAATAACCACTCAAAATGACAACATGTTGGTTGACACCCATTTCCTGTAATTTCATTAGCATTTGAAGTCCATCCATGTCGGGCATTCGAATATCTGTCATAACTAAATCCGGACGATATCGAATAATTAGATTCATACCTTCGCTCCCATTTTTTGCTTCACCAACTACGGTATGTGATGTATGCTTTGTAATTAAGTTTGATATACCTTCTCGAATTTTAACTTCATCTTCAACAATAAGAATTCTCATGATTATCTCTCCCGTTCTATAATAGGAATATTAATTGTAATGATGGTACCCATTTCTTCCACACTGCTAACATTCCACGAAGCTTCTTTTCCATAATACATATCCATTCTTGTAAATGAATTCTGAAGTCCTATTCCTGGTTTATCATCTGTAATTACCTTGTCTCTATTATTAAATTCCTTTACTAACTCTGGTGCCATTCCATGACCATTATCCTCAATTATAATGTTTATGAAATCTTCCTTTTCATCCAATTGAATATCAATACGGATAACACCGCCGTATTCTATCCCTTTAAATCCATGCGTAATGGAATTTTCAATGAATGGCTGTAGTAACAGCTTGTACATCTTAACAGGATAAGCTTTTTCGTCCACAGATAAATTACATGTAAATGCATTATTAAAACGCATCTTTTGGAGACTTGTATATTTTACAATCCAATCTGCGATTTCTCGGATCGTTGCCATTTCATTGCTTTTATTAATACTATAACGTAAAATAACACCCAAGTTAATTAACATTTTACTGATCTCATATTCTTCTTTTTCAATTGCCATCCAATTAATGGAATCCAATGTGTTATAAAGAAAATGTGGATTAATCTGTGCCTCAAGGGCATGAATTTCAGCATCCTTTTGTTTTCTCGTAGCCTGTGTCACCTCTTGAATCAATAGTTTTATTTTATCCGTCATATCATTAAAATTATCCGCAATCTGTCCTATCTCATCCTTACTTTCTACCGGTACCACTACATCTAGATTACCAGATTGTATTTGCTTCATACCTTTTATCACACTACCAATGGAAGCCGCCAGTTTTCGTACTGTTATAATAATTAGTAATCCAGAAAAAATTAGAGCAACGATGCCAATCAATATAAAACTATTCTGTGATTTCTTGATATCCTTTAACATGTAATTTTCATCATAAACATTATAAAAAGTCCACCCAGTTTTTTCATCATAATATTGGTTTACTGCCGTTTTTTTATTCTGCAAGAGTCCACTAACCTTCACAAAATGGGTGATAGAAATCTTAGGGGTTATCGTTATACCAGAAAATGTTTCATCTGGATAGGAAATTACTGTCCTATTTTGATCTAATATAAAATTAATATTATTTAAATTGTTCCCTGTTTCATTGGAACTCTCTTGGCAAATAGTCTCTAGAACTTTTTCATCCACGCTCATGATAACCGTAGCTATGGATCCTCTTTCCAGATTATCCAGATCATAAATACGCTTAGATATATGAAATAGGTGAACTTGCCCCTTTCCATCCGTAAGAACTGCAGTAGGCGTAATCACCATACTGGCTTGATCTTCTGCATTTTGATACGGTGTGATTTGTCTTAGATCCTGATAACCCGACCAAAGATTATCCAGGGTAGAGCCTGTCTCAAAATCATATGTAACTGATGTTCCATTATCACATACTACACTAATACAGCGAATACCTTTGGTAGAGGAATTATACTGTTTTATTCGATTATTAATCTGATTGTATGCTGCTGCCTTCTGATTAGAATCCTCATCCAGAAGTATATTAATATTATCAATAATCTGATCATCAATATAAATCTGATAAAGTAAATTGGTATACACCTCTAATGTTAGGTTAACACGTTCTGCTATCTGTGTAAGATTATTAACCATAAGCTGATTTACCTTTTCAGTAAGATAATGTGTATTTAAATGAGAAGAAATGGATTGAATCAGAAGAATAGGAAGAATTGCACCAAAAAGAAAGGAAAATAACATCTTCGTGCCAATCTTCCAATCAAGATAACGTTTTAAAAAATGTTTCCGCATTTCCATAAATATCAACCCCATAAGTAATAACTTAATTGAATCTATTTTAATCTAATCCATACTATAGTGCAAGTAAAACGTTTAATACCAGCCAGCTCTTCAAGCATTGGATAACCAGCCAGCGCCAAGTAGCAGGTTAGCATTCCCCTAATGCACTGTAGGGAAAACAAAAAATCTGGTATATGTATGGCAATGGTGGACATATCATGTCCAACCAATGACTACACTATACCAGATTTATGTTTTCTCTCCAGTGTGTGAGGGAATGCTAACCTGCTACTTGGTGCTGGCGTCCCCTTTCCACACTTGACTATGGCATCCTATTAATGTTTAAAATGTCTCATCCCCGTAAACACCATTGCGATTCCATACTCATTACATTTCTTAATAGAATCTTCGTCACGAATAGATCCACCTGGTTGAATAATAGCAGTTATTCCTGCTTGGTGAGCAGCTTCTACACTATCATCAAATGGGAAGTATGCATCGGATGCTAGAACTGCACCCTTCGTAGCCTCATCACTGATTAATTCTGCTGCATGCTCAAAACATTGTTTTGTTGCCCATACACGGTTAACCTGCCCTGGTCCAATTCCAATAGATTGCTTATTTTTAGCAACTGCAATTCCGTTGGATTTCACGAACTTAACAACCTTCCACGCAAACATCATGTCTTCCATTTCTTTATCGGTTGGTTTTCTATCTGTAACAACTTTAAGATCTGCTTCTTCAATTAATTTACTATCTATGGTCTGAACGATTAAACCACCATTTACTTTCTTTAAATCATATGCATTTTCATCTTGTGGAACTTCAATGTTTGGAAGTTCAAGAATTCTTACATTTTTCTTTGTCTGGAATAATTCCAATGCATCCTTGTCATAAGCTGGTGCAACAACTACTTCTAGGAATACTGGCATCATTTTCTCAGCTAATGCCTTTGTAACCTTTCTATTTGCAACAACAATACCACCATAAATAGATACTTTGTCAGCTGTAAATGCTTTATCCCAAGCTTCTAATAAATCGTCATTGGCTCCACTACCAACACCACATGGGTTACCATGTTTACAAGCAACGATTGTTGGCTCTGTAAATTCTTTTAATAATTCTAATGCACCATTGGTATCGTTGATGTTATTGAAAGATAATTCTTTTCCATTTAACTGTACTGCATCTGCAAGAGAACCTTTTCTCTTCCCAATTTCACGATAAAATGCTGCTGCCTGGTGAGGATTTTCACCATATCTCATATCCTGAACTTTTTCAAATGTCATAGTTAATGTTTCTGGTAATTCATGATCATTTCTTTCTTTCTTAAGATAATCAGCAATCATCGTATCATAATTGGATGTATGCATGAATACTTTTTGCATCAAGTAGAACTTGGTGTCCAGTGATACGGTTTTATTTGCTTTTAATTCAGATAACACTTTTTCATAATCTCTAGGATCAACCACAACTGCAACATCTTGATAGTTCTTTGCTGCTGAACGAAGCATAGTAGGTCCACCGATATCGATATTCTCAACTGCCTCATCTCTAGTTACACCATCTTTTAAAATAGTAGCCTTAAAAGGATATAAATTAACAACAACGATATCAATTGTTTCAATGCTTAAGTCTTCTAATTGTTTCATGTGGTCTGGCTTGCTTCTCATAGCAAGAAGCCCAGCATGAACGATTGGATGTAATGTTTTTACACGTCCATCTAAACATTCTGGGAAACCAGTTAATTCTGAAATCTCTATCGCCTTGATTCCTTCTTCTTTTAACTTGTTATAAGTTCCACCAGTTGAGATAATCTCAATTCCAAGTGCTGTTAATTCTTTTGCAAATTCAACGATACCTGTTTTGTCCGAAACACTGATTAATGCTCTCATTCTTTTTCTCCTTTAAGATAAATGAATTAGTAACTGAAAAAACCGCCTGAGAACCATTTGTATTATGCAAAGCATACTGTTACAAGCGGTGCCCAGGCGGTCGGCAATTGGTATCTGTACTCCCTATGGGTAATCTCCCATTTTCCGCCAGTCGTACAGATTATATTGTTAGTGTACCCTATTTTGAACAAAAAAACAATGTTTCTTATTCATAATAAATTCTTATTATATTCATAAGCTTTGGTTGTAATTAATAATTGCCCTCGTTTTGAACTTTAATAAAATTCATAATCATATTAACTGCATCTAATCTAGTGACATTTTTCTTTGGATTAAAATTATTGCTACTATCACCTGTGATAATACCTAACCCCTTCGCTAAAGCAACTGCACCAAGATATCTAGAATCAATACTATTCTGATCGTTATATCCAGTTGCATATACTCCTTGGATAGATGATACTTTCTCTAATCCTAAACACTTAATAAAATAATACGCCATCTCTTCTCTTGTAATTAAGCTAGTAGATCCGCTTCCTTCTGTTTCAAACGCTGATCTAGAACCAATCCCATTAAGAATGTTATCTAGCTCTCCCATTTGAATCTCTTTATTCGGATAGAAATAATCTCCTTCGAAACCAACATTCATATCAGAAAGTAATAAAACAGCTCTATACTGCTCTGAATTATCTATATCTAAATAATTATATGATTTACTTTTTGTATAAACAGAACCATCATGATTTAATTGTTTACCATTGAATGGTGAAATATATGATGGGCTGATGTCAGTTCTATAAACCAATCTTATCTCATACTTACTGGAAGCCTCCACAGCCTTTGAATCATATTTATCTACCTGATTGATTTCATAAACTAGATGGATGCCATCTTCCACTTTAAGATAATAATCTAACGCTTGGCTTTTTGATATAATTCCGCTTGTTGATTCAAATACAACGTCTTCATTCCAGTAAGAGCCAAATGAATATATTTTGCCAGTTATTCCATCTACAGATCCATTAATTCTATTATTATCATATTCCACGCCTTCATTAATACGAACATATCTATAATAATATCCACCATAGACTGGCTCTTCTTTTTTTGTATAATAAGCAATATAATCAAAGCTATGATCTGCTAATTTTGTATTCTTAAATTTAGATGACATTTCACTTTTCAGAAATTTTTCTAGTATTTTTTGGCAATCATCCTCTTTATATTTAATCTTAACCGTATTCCACTTTCCTTCTTTCACATTATAATAATCTTTCATACTTGTCTGGAAGGACATAATTTTACCAGTTTTGGCATTTACCTGTGCATACGCATAAGCACGGTAAGTATCAGCGTCTTTTTTACCAACTTCTCTTGGGTCATTCATAACTACAGACCAAACATAATTGCTTTTACCTGAAATATCCGTCATTTTATTTAAACTTGCATTTACTTTGGTCATGTTTTTATCAATTAAAAGATATTTGTTATTTTTAACTGCCTTGATTGCTGCTTCTTTGGTTATTAAGTTCTTTAATACATCAATTTCTTTCACTTCTTCCTCAGTGAGTGTTACACCTGAATCACCTTTGGTAGCATCTGCTGTTGCTTCATCCGCTGATGTATTACCACTTTCACTGCCGATAATCGTATCTAATTTCGTTGTATACGTTTTCTTACTCTTGGCATCAATCGCGACATATTCTTTATCTGGTTGGTAGATTAAATAAGCCTTTTGAATATTGTTACCGCTATAAATATCATAGTAATTGGATTCATACGATAATTTCATTTTTAGATTGCTTCTAATTTGCTTAGTTGCCTCTTCTAAACTAAGTTCTGTCTTAGCAGAAGGAACTGTAGTATCATATAACCAGCAGATATTGGCTGATCTTACTTTTCCGGTCTTACTATCTACTGTAATAGATACAAAGTTGTCCGGAAATGGAATACCATTTTCCAGTCTCTGATAATCATATTGATAGCTACCATTGTAACCATTGGTCGAGTTCGTTTTTAAATAGTTCAGCTTGGAACTAATTTCTGGTGCTATTTTTTTAATAAAATCGTCTGCCGTTGTTTTTAATTCATTCTTTAAGTATTTTGGAACACTACTGGATTTATCATCATTATCCCGTTTGTAATAATTGATGATATGATTATCCTTATCGCAACCCACTTGAATATAACTATTGTCTTTTGGATTACTCCAAGATAATTCTACATAAGAGTCTGCATAGGATTGTGGTGTTCGAAAATAATAATCAAAACTACTGTAACTGGAAGGAATATCTACTTTTGATTTCACCTCGCGTATTGCTTGTTCCAGTTCAGAGTCCATTGTTTTGGCTTTTACATTCATTGGTATTGCGCCAATAATCATAATCCCACATAATAAAATCGCTAATAATTTTTTCATAATATCCTCCCGTCTTTGCGGTTTCGCAATATTAGTTCATACAAGCTAATTTTATCACTTCCTTCCAAATGTAACAATATCTACTTCCATTACATTTCTCTTACATTTTTCTTATCATTTCCCATTTTTATTAACTAATATGTAATGCCATTGATAAAGTAATATATTTGACATATAATATGCTTATTATCTTAAAAATAGGATATTGCGAATTACAAATTAATTCACAATTTTATTATGTTCGTGCATCTTGCGCACAGATAGGAGTTTTTATGAAATATACGCTAAAACCTACAGACCTACTAATCGGCCTTCTGTTTACTCTATTTCTCATATCAGCTGGTGTAGTATTCACAATCAATTTCCGCCCTTTATATTATTTTGATATTGATTATCTCAATATAGTAGAAAAAAGTGGTTTCGACAAAGAGACTATTATTAAGAACTACAATGCTTTGATTCATTATAGTTCTCCTTTTTTTACAGGCAAATTAACCTTCCCAACTTTAGCTGCATCCGATAGCGGACTATTTCATTTCATTGAAGTAAAGCGCATTTTTAATGCCTTTTTCTATACTTTTGTTAGTACTATGATTGCTTTAATTCCAATCATACTATACAAACACAAGAAAAAAGATACCTCTTATTTAAAGGTATCTTCTATCGTAGCTGTTGTATTACCAACTATTGTTGGTCTTGGATGCGCAATCAATTTTGACCGCGCTTTTGTTATATTTCATAAAATCTTTTTCCGTAATGATTATTGGTTATTTGATCCTGCAACAGATCCAGTTATTACAATTTTACCAGATACTTTCTTTCTACATTGCGCAGTTTTAATTATCGCATTTGTATTAATTGGTAGCTTATGTTTATATCTTATTGCTACCCTTTTACAAAAAAGACGTTCCTAAATGTAATCATAATTTATAAACAATACTGGATTCCGTCACAGAGTCTAATAGGGAAAACGGATTTCAAATACGGTTCCAACACCAACTTGGCTGTCTACTCTGATATTTCCATTGTAAAGCTCTACAATGTGCTTTACAATAGATAAGCCAAGTCCGGTACCACCTTGTTTTCTAGAACGTCCTCGATCCACTCGATAGAATCGCTCAAATATTCTTGATAGTTGATCTCGCTCTATTCCAATGCCTGTATCAGAAACTCGAATGACTAATTCATTTTGTTCTTCTGTACACTCAATCGTAATTGTTCCTTTTTCCGTATATTTTAAAGCATTATCAAGCAGATTAATGATTAATTCTTTCATTCTATCCGGATTACATGTATATGGTCTTACATATGCTTCTGGTACATATTGAATCTTAACATCTTCTGTTAGCTTTGGTTGTAATAATTCAATTACTGCTTGAATACAGGAATCTACATTATAGGTGATTACTTCTTTGTCTTTCTTTGATTCAATTTCAGATAATAACAAGATATCTTGTATTAAGGTATACAAACGTTCCGATTCTATATCTATAATATTAAGGAACTTTCTTGCAACTTTTTCATCATTAATCGCTCCACCCTTTAATGTATCGATAAAGCCTCTAATTGAAGTTAATGGCGTTTTCAACTCGTGTGTTACATTGGAAACAAAATCTCTTCTGATATTTTCTAATTTTCTAATCTTTGTGATATCTTCAATAATTAATAAAATACCAAGTGTCTTTTTGTCATCAGCTGCTAATGGCGTAGCGATCACACGAATAATCTTATCTTCACCGGATCCAGTACTGTTCATAAATCCTTCTTTTACTTGATTCTCCCCAGTTTCCCGAACCAAATCCATAGCTTCAAATATGAGAGCATTTCTTATTTCATGATAGAAGGCTTCACCAGTCAAATCCCTTTGCTTGGCATGAATTAGTTCTGCAAATGCATTATTATTGAATAATACTACATTATTGTTATCCACAGCAACTACTCCGCTAGTCATACTTCGAAGCATGGCTTCTAATTCAATATTACGATCTTGTAGCGTCAAAACACTTTGATTTAAATTCTTAGTCATTAAATTAAATGCTTCTGCTAATTTCCCTATCTGATCTTTACTTCTTGTATAAATCTTCGTTTCATAGTCACCAGTTGATATTCTTTGCGCAGCTTTAGTAATATCATCAATTGGATTGGTAATAAGTTTTGCTAATAATATCGCTAACATAGTAGCCACAATAAAGCAAAGAAGAACTGCTACAAAAACCGCCTGTAAGAGCCGATTATCTAGGGATCGCATTTCTGATAACGGCAATGATACTCTTAGTACTCCAGTAAAGTCTTTGTTACTTACTGGAACTGCACTGTAAGAATACATTAGTTTCATGGTTTTCGAATATCGATTGACTGTGGCACTTTGACCCTTTAATGCTTTAACAACTTCTTGACGTGTTCCATGGTTTTCTAATTCCGTATCTTTGGCAGAATCGGCATATACTTCACCATCCTGATTGATTAAGGTAATTCGAACATTATATTTTTCAGCATATTCCTTAACAAACCCATGATACTCAGCAATACTATTTGGATCTGTTTTTTCAAAATTATCTGCTAGTAATTCAGCCTGCATCAGGTAATAGTCATGACTTTGCTGATCGATAAAATCATATCCCTTTGACCAAAAAGCAAAAGCAGAAACTATAATTGCAGTAAATCCAATTAATAAATATGACAAAAATAGTTTTCTTTGCATATGAAACCTCCAAACTAAAGTATGAATACTTTATCTAGTTCACACTTTATTTCCCTGTTATTTTATAACCAATTCCCCTGACTGTCTTAATAATCTCAGGATTATTGTCATCTTGTTCTAACTTTTTACGCAGATTTCTTATATGAACATCTACGGTTCTAGTCTCTCCTAAATAATCGTATCCCCAAACTTTTTCTAATAGCGTATCTCTTGAGAATACAATCCCTTTATTTTTTGCTAATAAATATAGTAACTCAAACTCTTTATATGACAACTCCACTGGTTTTTCAAATAACGTTACTGTTCTTCGTGTTTTATTTATAGTGATATCTTCTATATGGATGATTTCTTCCACATCTTCTTCCATCTGAATCGGCACATCAGCTCGGCGGAATAATGCTTTCATTCTTGCTAATAACTCATGGACGCCAAAAGGTTTTGCCAAATAATCATCTGCCCCAACTTCAAGTCCAACTACTTTACTTATCTCATCGCCTTTTGCAGTCAATAAAATAACTGGCAGTCTTTTGTATTTCACATGAGCGCGGATTCTTTTTAGAACTTCCAATCCATCTATGCCAGGAAGCATCCAATCTAAAAGCACCATGTCGATTACATGCTCCTCTATATGAAGAAGAGCTGCTTCCCCTGTTTCTGCTTTTATCACTTGATACCCTGCATTTTCTAAATTATAACTAATTAACTCTAAAATGTGTTCTTCGTCATCCACTGCTAATATTGTTTTCACGCTCATGTTTTCCTCCTCATTTTCAGTTAGAACTTAAGACCAAATTCCCAGTAACAATAAATTTAATCCACTCTGCTATATTAGTAGCATGATCTGCCATACGTTCTAAATATTTTACTATCATTAAGTAAGCAACACATTGAGGGATTACCGCTTTATCTTCTTCCATCATGTGAATAAGCTCCTCACTGATTTTATCAAATAAATCATCTACACTATCATCTGCTATAATCACGCTAGATGCCTTCTCTAAATCGCTGTTTACAAAGCAATCAATGGTATCTATCACCATTTTTTTCATTTCTGTCACCATTGCCTTCATATGTGCAGGCGCTTTTACCACTGGCATTTTATGAAGATGAATGATGTAATCAGAAATGTCTGAACAGTGATCTGCAATACGTTCAATGTCTGTGATTATTTTCATAATCGAAGTAACTTTTCTTAGATCAGATGCTAAAGGTTGTTGCTTCGCAATCATACTGATACATTCTCGTTCAATATGCTGTTCTAACAGATCAATTTCATCATCTCTTGTAATGATTTTCTTGGCTAAATCTATGTCTATATTCTCAAGCGCAAGAATAGTTTCATTTAATGACATCTCTAAAATACTACCCATTTTAATAACATTTTGATTCAGTTCTTCTAATTCCTGAACAAATACCTGTCTTGTCATATGCTTCTCTCCTAATCATAATCAATTTTAATTTTATTTGCAACACGTCTTTTATCAACCAAATCTTCCGGTAATGTAGTCTTCCGTCTTTTTATTCACTGGATTATTAAAGATTTGATCTGTTTCTCCAAACTCAATTACTTCCCCAGTTAAGAAAAACGCTGTTTTATCAGAAATTCTACTTGCCTGTTGCATATTATGCGTAACGATAATAATGGTATAGTCCTTCTTTAATTCAACTGCTAAATCCTCGATTTTCAGTGTTGATATTGGATCCAGAGCGGAAGTAGGTTCATCCATTAAGATTACATCTGGTTCTACTGCAAGGGTTCTTGCTATACAGATTCTCTGCTGTTGTCCACCGGATACAGCTTGTGCATTTTTCTTCAATTTATCCTTTACTTCATCCCAGATTGCTGCTTGTTTTAAACTTTTCTCTACAATTTCATCTAATCTACTTTTTTTCTTAATTCCATGAATTCTTGCACCATATGCTACATTATCATAGATACTCATTGGAAATGGATTGGGTTGCTGAAATACCATTCCAACACGAGAACGTAATTTAATTACATCAATATCATGATAGATATCGATCCCATCCATATAGATTTTACCATTAATTTTAACACCTTCCACTAAATCATTCATACGATTTATGGTCTTTAAAAATGTGGATTTACCACAACCAGATGGTCCAATAAATGCAGTAATTTCATTCTTTCTTATTTCCATATTCACTTTTTTCAATGCCTGAAATTCACCATAAAAAAGGTCTAAATCAGTCACAGAAAACTTTAATTGTTGGTCTTTCATACTATCTCCCATCTGCGCGCAATTAAGAAGCACGCTTTGCTAAAAATCTTCTTGTAATAAGTTTAGATATTATATTTAACACTATAATTAGTACTAATAATACAATTGCGATG
This sequence comes from Bacillota bacterium, assembly GCA_023420935.1. Taxonomy (GTDB): domain Bacteria; phylum Bacillota; class Clostridia; order Lachnospirales; family Lachnospiraceae; genus Mobilisporobacter. Next base: position 32,444 of record JAEZUR010000154.1, read on the forward strand.
GAGCAAGCTTCTGATAAATCACCTGTCTCTTTCAATATCCAATATAGTTTTACCGTAAGTGTTGCTGCTCCTGCTTCATTTCCAGTTAATGCACTTGGAATCTGTGCAACCGTTCCTGCTGTTAAGATAAGTGCTGCAGACTCGCCTACAATACGACCAATACTTAAAATGATTGCTACCAAAATTCCTGGAAGTGCATTAGGCAGAACTATTTTAAAATTAGTTTGTAGTTTTGTTGCTCCAAGTCCAAGTGATGACTCTCTATATGTCATAGGAATTGCCTTTAAGGCTTCCTCTGTGGTAGAAATAATGGTTGGAAGTAATATAATACTAATCGTCAATGCTCCTGCTAAGATGGAATACTGCATTTTTAATATCTGTACGAAGAACAACATACCAAATAATCCGTAGATGATGGATGGTATTCCTGCAAGATTTTGTACTGCAAATCGAATGGTTCGTAGTATTCTTCCTGGTTTTGCGTATTCATTTAAATAGATCGCCGCTAAAACGCCAATTGGCGCCGCAATAAGGAGTGATAATAGAATCATATATAACGTTGAAACTACCATTGGCATAATACCCCCACCCGGACGTACTACTTTTAATTTCATCAAATCAGCGCCCTGATTTAAACTATCAACTGCTTCGCTGATTGTCATATCTTCTATTCTATTGGAATCCACTTTTGATATAACATCTGATACCTTTAATGAGAACTTATTTTGCTTCATATCTTTACCAGCTTTTGCACTGGAATTAGATTCTATTTTCTTAACAACTGCGTTTCCGTCCTCATTCATTTCAACAGTAATACCAAGTGAACTTACATAACCTTCTTTCGAGGTATCTTCAGCCGCTTTTTGTTTTTCTACCATAACAAAAGTTGTTTTATCTTCCCACATATGGGTCAAAAAACTCATGTTAATTCCAGGTAAACCCTTATATAAGATAAAGCCAATAATTACAGCTAATACTGCAACTGTAAATGCCGCAGAAAGATAAATGCATATTCTTAGAATATTATCCTGAATCGCTCTACTATGTTTTTTTATCCAAATAGATGCTTTGTTTAACATATATTTTACATTTCCTTTCCTCTTTACGACTTCTTATCCTGACTTGTGATCTTTATTAAACTTATGTTAACTATCATAATAAACGCAAATAAAACAACTCCCGTTGCAAAAAGCATATCTTGATGCCTTCCTGAAGCATATCCCATCTCCATAGCTATGTTCGTAGTAAGAGGACGTACTTGATCCCATATACTATTAGGAATTCCACCTATTGGATTACCGGCAATCATCATAACAGCCATAGTTTCACCAATTGCACGACCGATACCAAGTACCGTAGCTGATAAAATACCAGACTTTGCTGCTGGAATTACTGCTTTAAATATTGTTTGTATTTTGGAAGCCCCTAATCCTAAGGAAGCTTCACGATAGGAATTAGGAACTGCTTTTATTGCTGTTTCAGATAAAGTAATAATGGTAGGTAAAATCATTAAAGTTAATACGCAAATAACAGCCAACAATGACTGTCCATATGCTCTTGGGGAAATTTGATTAATCAATGGTACAATAATACCAAGTCCAAAGGCTCCATATATAACGGAAGGGATACCAGCTAACAATTCAATGGCTGGTTTTACAATACGTACTAACCCTTTAGGAGCAATCTCTGCGATAAAAACTGCAGTTAATAAACCAATTGGAACTCCAATTACTATTGCGCCAACTGTGGCCATGATGGAAGCAACTATCATATAAAAAATACCGAATTGGTCATTATTCGGATCCCATTTAATTCCTGATATAAAATCCCAGAAACTATAAGCATTGTCTCCTACAAAGGGAGTGAGTCCCTTGTAGAAGACAAAGAAGATAATTGCTATTACACTTAAAACGCTAATCATGGCACACAAGAGGAATATTAATTCCATTATTTTTTCAATAATATCTCGTGTTCGATTCGTTTTCATTAGTCGATTTTGATTCCTCCGTGTTCTTCAACGAATGCTTGACCATCTGCACTCTTTGCGAATTCGATAAATGCTTTCGCCTCTGGTGTAATTGTGGCATCTGTGTAAGTGAATAAGAATGGTCTTGACAATGGATAACTACCAGCTTTTGCATTTTCTGGAGTCGCTTCATTTCCATCTACTGTTAATGCTTTGATAGTATCATCAAGAAATGAGAATGACACATATCCGATTGCATCTGGGTTACCTGCAACAGTTGCCTGAACATTACCATTGCCTTCAACTACAGTAGCAGCTTCTGTTAATCCACCAGCATCTTCTAATTTAGTTAATTCTTCAAACGCACTTCTAGTACCAGAAGCACCTTCTCTTGATACAACAACAATATCTGCGTCTTTTCCGCCAACCTGGCTCCAATTAGTAACTTCACCAGAGAAAATCTTTGCAAGGTTCTCAAGAGAAATGTCCTTTACTTCATTTGCTGGATTTACTGCTATTGCAATACCATCATAAGCAAATGTTTCTGTTTTAACACCAGCAGCAGTTTCTTCATCTTTTAATTCTCTAGAAGAAGCACCAATTGTGTTAATACCATCGATGGTATCTTGAATACCTGCTGATGAACCAGTACCTGTATAATTAATCTGTACGTCAGGATTTGCTGCCATAAATTCATCAATCATATCGTTTACAATTTTATCAACTGATGTAGAACCTGTGATAACGATTGTTCCACCCATATCTGCTGAACTTGTATCTGTTGCAGCTGCCGTATCCTCTGATGCTGTTGTGTCCTCTGTTGCTGTTGTTCCTTCTGATGCTTGATTTGCTGCGTTATTCGTAGATCCCCCGCATGCAGTCATAGCCATTGCCATAACTAATGCTGTAAAAAGAACGATAATTTTTTTAACCTTCATTTCTTTTTCCTCCATTTACGTTTAAGTTTTAATTTAATATCTGTTTTACATTTATTACTTTAATCCTATTTTGTTAAAGATGTATTTTTACAATGTTAAGTTTTTGTAAAGTACGTTTTTTCTATACCATTTCTTTATTTACACTATTAATAAATAATGATACAATAATTTTTAGAGTACTTACTTGCCTTTGCCTTTAAATATACAACTATTATGGGGGTTCAATATGAAGAAAGAAGATTATTTAACATGGGATCAGTACTTTATGGGAATCGCGCTTTTATCAACTGAGCGAAGTAAAGATCCAAGCACTAGTGTTGGTGCATGTATTGTGAGTCAAGATAATAAGATACTATCTGTTGGTTATAATGGAATGCCAATTGGCTGTTCTGATGATGAATTCCCTTGGGAGAGACATGGAGACCCGTTAGACACCAAATATTTGTATGTGTGTCATGCTGAATTAAATGCTTTACTAAACTACACCGGGACGAATATGAAAGGTGCTAAAATATATACCACCCTATTTCCTTGTAATGAATGTACGAAAGCCTTAATTCAAGCAGGTATAAAAGAGGTAATTTATATGTGTGATAAATATGCAGATACGGATCCTGTAAGAGCTTCTAAACGAATGATGGATGCCTCTAATGTAACTTATCGGAAATACGAGTTGATTCATAAAGATATTGTATTATCCTTATAAAAATCAGTTTCCTAACTTAAAGATCCCAAAAAAGGGTTTGTAGCAAATGCTACAAACCCTTTTTCAATACTATTATTTTTTCTTTTGATTTACTGCATTCAATTCTATGTAATCAAATACATCTATCTTAAGTTGTTCCCATAAATCTTCATGCTTTACATAATATCTAGGACAATCTTTTCCAGTAACATCATAGTGTCTTATGATGTCATCCTTCTTAAGATTGTACTTTCCACATAACCACGCAGTTAGCTTAATTAAAGAATCGTAGGTTTCCTTTGTAAATTTGCCATCTTTGCCTGGATGACAGCATTCAATTGAAATCGTATCTATATTACGTTTATTTGAAGCATAGGCTATCTCATCTAAAGGAATACATTGAATTATTGTACCATCAAGCCCAACGATGAAGTGGCTACTGGCAGATGTTTCACCAGTATCCTTAAGATTCTCAAAGTAATTACGGTTTGCCATAGCATCAGCCCCTGGATTAGCGGTATAATGTATAACAACTCCCTTTACCTTTACTAATGGTTCCGTTGATCTGGAAAACTCGTTAGGTGTTAAAAACATCTCTTTAACTGGCACAGCTTCTGTCTGTTTGGTTCTCTTGCCAAACAGACTGCCAAGCATGATACATAATAAACTTAAAACCACTGCGCCAATTAAAGTAAGGATTCCAATTACGATAAAAATCCGAATTCTCTTTTTTCTTTGCCACTGCTTCTTGGTTAGTCTTTTAGCCATTTATCTTAGTACTGACATCCTACCACATGCACTTTTAGAAGATTGGTTGTTCCAGATGTTCCAAGTGGTACACCTGCAGTAATAACCGCAACATCATCACATTTTACAAATCCTGCTGCTTGAACCTCTTCCACTGCATGTTCAAATAATTCAAAGGTATTCTGTTCTTCCTTAATTAGTAATGGTGTCACACCCCAAGACAAATTCAGATGTCTGCATACGGATGGTTCGGTTGTACAACCCATGATTGGACAATCTGGACGATACTTAGAAATCATACGAGCAGTCTTACCTGATTTGGTAACTGTTATAATCGCTGCTGCATTTAAATCATGTGCAGTAGTACATGTTGCATGTGATAATGCTTCTGTAATTCCTGGTTTTTCTGTTGATTCTCTTTGAGCAAAACGTTTTTTATAATCGATATCTTGCTCTGTTCTTTGTGCAATACGAACCATTGTTTGAAGTGCTTCTACTGGATATTTACCATTAGCAGTTTCTCCAGATAACATAATTGCGCTGGTACCATCATAAATAGCATTGGCAACGTCTGTAGTCTCTGCTCTTGTAGGTCTTGGGTTTTTCATCATAGAATCAAGCATCTGTGTTGCAGTGATTACTTGCTTTCCTGCATTGTATACTTTTTTAATAATCATTTTCTGTATTACTGGTACTTCTTCGCCTGGAATCTCAACACCCATATCACCTCTGGCGATCATAATACCATCAGCAACTTCAATAATTTCATCAATATTATTTACGCCTTCTAGATTTTCTATCTTCGCAATAATTTTGATGGTATCACATTCATATTCTCTTAATATATCTCTAACCTGCATTACATCATATTTACTACGAGTAAATGAAGTAGCTATGAAATCATATCCTTTTTCAATTGCAAATATAATATCACTTCTATCTTTTTGGCTAATATAAGGCATAGATAAAGATACGCCAGGAACATTTACACCCTTGTTATTTGAGATGGTGCCTTCATTGTTAACTTTACATAATATATCTGTATCTGTCTTACTAATAACAGTCATTTCAATAAGACCATCGTCAATTAAAATCGTTGTTCCTTCCTGAACGTCTTTTGGAAGATGTTTATAAGTTACGGAAACAATCTCATTGGTTCCATCCACATTCTCGGTTGTTAATGTAAAATTTTGCCCCTCTGTAAGATGAATCTTCTTGTCAGTAAAGGAACCAATACGAATCTCTGGTCCTTTTGTATCAAGTAGAGCTGCAACTGGGCGATTCAGCTCTTCACGGATTCTTACAAGTTTTTCAAATCTTCCATAATGCTCTTCATGATCTGCATGGGAGAAATTGAATCTTGCCACATCCATTCCGGCTAAAATCAATTTTCTTATAATTTCCTCAGTTTCTGCTGATGGTCCTAAAGTACAAATTATTTTCGTTTTTCTCATATCACTTTCTTCCTTTCCATGTTACCTTCTGCTCCTATGCAGTCGCAGAAGAGTTTTGTGCCTTCCCTTTTCCATTTTTGCGGTTCTGCCATGAAACCCATAGTGGACCTGCAATACAAATTGTAGAATAACATCCACTAATCAAACCGAATAGCATTGGAAGCGAGAATACTTTAATAGATTCAATTCCGTATAATGCGGAAAATATATAAATAATTAACATACATACAGCAGTAGTTACTGATGTATTAATAGAACGACCAAAGGTTTGTGTAATACTGGTATCAACTAAATCTGCAAGAGGTGCTTGTCTATCCATCTTACGATTTTCTCTAATTCTATCATAAACAACAATGGTATCATTAATCGAATAACCGATAATCGTCAATGCTATGGCGACAAATGCATCATTTAATGGTATACCTGCTATAATAAATACAGTTAACACGACTAACATATCGTGAATTAATGCAACTAACGCCATGATACCAGCGGATAAACTCATAACTGAGAAACGGATCCATACATAAATAACAATAAAAATTGCGGAAACGATTAATGCAAGAGCAGATCGTTTCATAGCTCTTTCTCCTATATATGGCTCAACAATATATGATTCTGAGAGCTCTAGTTTCGCATTTGGGTTTGCTTTAACAATTGCTTGTTCAATAGCCGACTGATCTTCTGGAGACAATCCCTTATTTCCTGCTAATGTAACAACCATTTTCTTTTCATTAGTAGCCAAATCTTCGTTCATTTGAACGTTTGCTGGTCTTCCAGTAACATCTAATGCTGCATCTTCACTTGCTTGTGCATTTACTTCGCCTGTATAAGTATATTTAATCATAGCTCCACCAACGAACTGAGTATCTAGTGCAACTCCTTTGGTTAAGCCAAATACCAAACCAATTCCTATTACCACAAAAGAGACTGCATATGCAATGTATCTTTTTGTATAAAAAGGGATTGCTTTCTTTTCTTTACGAATCAAGAAAAATTTAAGATTATTTAATTGTTTAAAGTCTAAGATGCTTAATAATAATTTTCTTGTTAGAAATACATTGATAAAGTTTAAAATAACACCTGTTAATAAAGTATATCCAAAACTTAACATAGTTCCTGAACCAAACATCATAAGGATTGCTGCAACGATAGCAGTAGTTAAGTTACCATCAAACACTGCAGAAAATGCATTTTTGTATCCTTCTATAATTGCTGAAGTTGTACTTTTACCCTTTCGTAATTCTTCACCGATACGTTCTGCTATAATAATATTCGCATCTACTGCCATTCCGACAGATAAGATAAGACCTGCAATACCTGGTAAAGTTAACGTAAATTGTGGTGCTGATAATAATAATAACTGACAAGCCATCTGGAAGATCAATGCGATACAGCTGATGAATCCAGGTAATCTATAAAGAACTAACATAAATAGGATAACAAATACTAAAGCTACAAGAGCTGCTTTAATCATAACACCTAAAGCATTGCTTCCTAAACTAGGGCTAATTGTACTATGGTTTGTTGTTTCCATTGAGAATGGTAACGCACCTGCGTTAATTTTCTGTGCTAACTCAATTGCTTTTTCAGTTGTATCAAGTCCACTAATCTGCGCTTCTCCAGTAGTGATTGCTTCATTTACTGTACCAGAGAAAATCTCTTCTTTATCCATAAAGATTTTAATAGTTTGTCCAACCATCGCTTCCGTAGCTTTTGCGAATTTGTTCGCACCAGAAGCATCAAATCTTAGTGAAACGATTGGTCTACCATCCTGTGTACTCTTTGCAGCTGCTGCTTTGTCTACATTAGAACCATCTACCAAAACATTTCCATTACTATCTTGGAAAGTTAATTCTGCTGTTTCACCAAGTTCTGCGATTGCTTTTTCTGGATTAAAATCTTTTTCATCTGATTTCCATGGGAATCTAACGATGATATCTCCATTTTCTTTATCAACAGTTACCTCTCGGTCAACTATATTCTTACCATCTAATCGAGTTTCAATAACAGTTCTTGCTGCTTCTAATTCTTTTGCTGTTGGTGAACGATCCAGCCCAACTGCACTATAAACCGCTTCCACTCCACCACGGATATCTATACCAAAACGCATATGATTAGCGCCTTTAATTCCTCCAAGGCCAAAGAATGCTAAGAGGGTAATTAATGTTGTAAATACAACTCCTACTAAAAAAACTATTTTTTTACTTTTCATTTTACTCCTATCTGCAAACATTTTATTATGAATGCTCTGTCTATTTTAAAATATGATTTAAATTAAATTTATACTTCGTTTTTTCCCATCCGATTGATAGATATAATAGATTAGTATCTGCAATAAATCTGTAAAAAATATAGATTTAATCCATCTTATTTTATAATTAATAAAATAGGTCAGTAAAGACAACATGAATAGTGACGGTGCTGTCAACCATATTAACTTATTTGATTTTGCTTTTATTTCCGTCTGATCATTTTCAAAATTAAAGAATATACCAAAGGTTCCTGCCATTCTATGAAATAATTCTTGTGTAGCAGCAATTCGTTCTATGTGGCAATCGGATTCTCCTGATTTATAATTTTGTGTCAGGTAGGTTCCGATATGAAATAGCAAAAAAATAAAGAGCATTAATATAGTAAGCCTTAGAATATGTCTTTTTCTATCATTCTTATGTACTTCCGAATGATATGTATGGACTACTCTATTGCATCCCCATGTATTCATCATACCTGCTCCCATCCGCTATTATAACAGCTTGTTAAATATATATCAAACAATATTTTTCACGCTTTTCCCCCATTTCATAGAAAAACCACATACGATTTCCACGCATAATTATAACCGTTAAAAAATATCATTCATGGTTAATAATAAACTATTCCAAGAAATAAGTCTAGTCCTTTTGATAAATTTAGATACCATTCGAATATTTTTATGCAAAAAAAGAAAATATCATACTATTTTAATTAAAAAGCAGTACAATATTTTCTTTCTAAACTTATTTAATTAGTTATTGTCTTCTACACTATAATTTGGTGCTTCTTTTGTAATATGAATATCATGAGGATGACTTTCTTTTAAGGAAGCAGCTGTAATTTTAACAAAACGGCCTTCGTTCTTTAATGTATCAATGTTATGAGTTCCACAATAACCCATTCCTGATCTTAAGCCACCCATTAATTGGAATACCGTATCTTCTACTGTTCCCTTATAGGCAACACGGCCTTCCACACCTTCTGGAACTAATTTCTTGGCATCTGTCTGGAAATAACGATCTTTACTACCGTTTTCCATAGCAGCAATAGATCCCATACCACGGTAAACTTTGTATTTTCTTCCCTGGAATAATTCAAATGTTCCTGGACTTTCATCACAGCCAGCAAAAATGCTTCCCATCATACATACATTGGCACCAGCAGCGATTGCTTTTGTCATGTCACCCGAATATTTAATACCACCATCCGCAATGATTGGCACACCATATTCTTTTGCAGCTTTATACGCTTCCATGATAGCAGTAATCTGAGGTACACCAATACCTGCAACAACTCTTGTAGTACAGATAGAACCCGGTCCAATACCAACTTTTACTGCGTTTACTCCTGCTTCGATTAAATCCTTTGTACCTTCTGCTGTTGCCACATTACCAGCAATAATCTGAAGATCAGGATATGCTTCACGAACAGATCTTACTACATTTAAAACGTTAGCTGAATGACCATGAGCAGTATCTATAACAATGGCATCTACCTTAGCCTTTACCAATGCGTCTACTCTTTCTAATATATTTGATGTAATACCTACACCTGCAGCGCATAACAATCTTCCTTGTGAGTCTTTTGCTGATAGTGGATATTTAATCTGTTTTTCTATATCTTTAATCGTAATTAATCCTTTTAAGTTACCATCTTTATCAACAATTGGAAGCTTTTCTTTTCTTGCTTTTGCAAGAATTTCTTTTGCCTGTGATAAAGTTACGCCCTCTAAAGCAGTAATTAAACCTTCTGTAGTCATAGACTCTTTTATCTTTTTAGAAAAATCAGTTTCAAATTTTAAATCACGATTGGTAATGATACCAACTAATTTTTTACCTTCCGTAATTGGAACGCCTGAAATTCTAAACTTAGACATTAAGTTGTTCGCATCTTCTAATGTATGTTCTGGTGATAAATAAAAGGGATCGGTAATAACTCCATTTTCTGAACGCTTTACCTTATCAACTTCCTCCGCCTGCGCTTCAATTGACATATTCTTATGAATAACACCAATTCCGCCCTGTCTAGCCATAGCAATTGCCATCCTATGTTCTGTAACCGTATCCATTCCTGCACTCATCATCGGAATATTTAACTTAATCGTTTTTGTTAAATAGGTTGAGAGATCGACTTGGTTCGGTGTAATCTCTGAATAACCTGGTACTAGTAACACATCGTCAAATGTAATTCCTTCGCCGATAATTGTTCCCATTTTATATATCCTCGCTTTCTTATGTTGTAAATGTTCGCTACTGTAACCGCCACAGTAGTTTTAGGTTGATTTTTAAAAGTATAACTAAATTTCATAGGCTTGTCAATCAATTTTTCGAATACACTAAAATCTACTTGAAATCAAATAAAAAGCTATTCCCTTGATACGTAAAGGAAATAGCTTTTTAGGAACATTTTTATTCTTAGTAATTTACAATTTTCCTAGGAGATTTTAATTTCATTACTTCAATCATTTTTTCGCTAGGTTCAAAATAAATCTGTAGCATCTGATCGCCATTGCTTGTTATAATTACATATGGTTTTACTTCTGGATTACAAGAAGAAAAGTCTTTCACTCTATGTTGCTGATAGGAATCTAGGGCATGAGAACCTTTTGGTGCAACAATTTCTACATTTTCAAAATCTATTCTTAATGCAGTCTTACGTTTTGCACCACCCATTATTTTATCAAAATCCAATTGTCCATCACAAAACACATATTCATATTCCACATTAAATCTTGGAAAGAAATATATAATAACTACAATTAGAACTGCTGCTACTGGTACTAATATTGGTGAACCTGTTAATAACCCAAAAAACGTTAATAAAACAATACCCACAATTAACCCTGCCTTAGCTGCAATTGTACCTGGAGTGCTTCTTCTTTTAACCCCTGCTTCTGCATATAACTCATTCATTTATTGAACTCCATCCTTTCTGGCTCTTTTGAAACTTCTATATATTCTATATTATACTAAATAAATTCCAATAAAAAAAGACTTTTTATAAAAAAGCTGTACCAAGCAAACCATGTTTACTTGGTACAGCTATATGATTACCTATTTATAACTTATTTAAACTTATACTAAATTACATCATTCCCATTCCAGGTGCGCCTGCAGGCATTGCTGGTGCTGCTTCTTTGATATTCGCAACAACAGACTCTGTAGTAAGGAGAGTAGAAGCAACACTAGTTGCATTCTGAAGAGCACTTCTTGTAACTTTAGCAGGGTCAAGGATACCGGATGCTACCATATCAACATATTCTTCTGTCAATGCATTAAAACCAATACCCGCCTTAGCCTCTTTTACTTTACTAATAATAACAGAACCTTCTAAACCTGCATTCTCAGCAATTGTAAATAAAGGACTTTCCAATGCTTTTAAGATTATCTTTGCTCCAGTTTTTTCGTCACCTTCTAGTGTTTCAGCTAATTTTTCAACTTCTTTTGAAGCATGAACATATGCGGATCCACCACCTGCTATGATACCTTCTTCTACAGCTGCTCTTGTAGCTGCTAAAGCATCTTCCATACGTAATTTGCTTTCTTGCATTTCTGTTTCAGTAGCAGCACCTACACGGATTACTGCAACTCCACCAGATAATTTAGCAAGACGTTCTTGTAATTTTTCTCTATCAAATTCTGAAGTAGTTTCTTCAATTTGAGCTTTAATCTGAGCAATTCTGGAATCAATTTCTTCTTTTGTTCCAAAACCATCCACAATAATTGTATTTTCTTTTTGAACTTTAACTGATTTTGCACGTCCAAGTTGTTCTAATGTTGCTTCTTTCAAGTCTAATCCTAATTCGTCTGTAATTACAGTTCCACCTGTTAAAATAGCAATATCAGATAACATAGCTTTTCTTCTGTCGCCATAACCTGGAGCTTTTACTGCAACAACAGTAAATGTTCCACGAAGTTTGTTCAGTACTAATGTAGTTAATGCTTCACCTTCTACATCCTCTGCAATAATTAATAATTTAGCACTTGTTTGAACGATTTGTTCTAATACAGGAAGGATCTCTTGAATATTTGAAATCTTTTTATCAGTAATTAAGATATAAGGATTCTCTAAATTAGCTTCCATTTTATCCATATCAGTTGCCATATAAGCAGATACATAACCACGATCAAACTGCATACCTTCCACTAAATCAAGTTCTGTTTTCATAGTCTTAGAATCTTCAATTGTAATAACTCCATCGTTAGATACTTTTTCCATAGCATCAGCAACCATTTCTCCGACTGCATCATCTCCTGCTGAGATTGCTGCAACTTTTGAAATTTGTTCTTTACCAGTAATTTTTGAACTCATTTTTGCAATTGCATCCACAGCACAATCAGTTGCTTTCTTCATACCTTTTCTTAAGATAATTGGATTGGCTCCTGCAGCAAGGTTTTTCATTCCTTCGTGAATCATAGCCTGTGCTAAAACAGTTGCAGTTGTTGTTCCATCACCAGCAACATCATTGGTTTTTGTAGCAACTTCTTTTACTAACTGAGCTCCCATATTTTCAAATGCATCTTCTAATTCAATTTCTTTCGCAATGGTAACACCATCGTTTGTGATTAATGGAGCCCCGAAAGATTTATCTAAAACAACATTTCTACCTTTTGGTCCAAGTGTTACACGAACTGTATTTGCTAATTGGTTTACACCAGATTCTAAAGCACTTCTAGCTTCTGCACCATATTTAATTTCTTTTGCCATTGTTATATATCCTCCTTCTATTCTTCTACAATTGCTACAATGTCATTTTGTTTTACAACAATAAATTCATCGTCTCCTAATTTCACGTCAGTTCCAGCATATTTTGAATAAATAACCTTATCTCCAACTTTCACTTGCATTGTTACTTCTTTTCCATCTACAATGCCACCAGGTCCTACAGCAACCACTTCTGCCTGTTGTGGTTTTTCCTTTGCCTGACCAGGTAAAACGATACCTGATTTTGTTGTTTCTTCAGCTGCTAATTGCTTTAAAACTACTTTGTCTCCTAAAGGTATTAATTTCATCTGTATTCCTCCTTAAATAATTGTCGTTTTTCAAGTTATTAGCACTCTTGTTTATTGAGTGCTAACTTATGAACTATATATTAGTAAATTTACATTTATTATGCAAATCAACTCATTTGCCAATACTGCCAAATCTTACACTATTTTATATTTTATCTCTCATTTTCTCACTTTATCTCATTTTTTCTCTATTTTTAACTTTATGCTTTTCCTTCCCTCCAAAAATAAGAATTCATTTCTCTATTTAACTGTGCTATAATCAAAAACAAAGCATTTACTAATCGATAAGAAAGGAACGGAATACTTTGAAGGAACAATTATATACCATACCCGTAACAGATGCGTTTAATGAATCATGTGAATGCCCTCTGTGTGCAATGAAAAAGAACTTAGAAATAAATGCGATTGACTATACCATGGGACCTAGCTATATGGAAGATGATGTTCGTGCTGTAACGGATGAGTTAGGTTTTTGTAATACACATATTAAAATGCTTTATGAAAACCAAAATCGTCTAGGACTTGCTCTCATGCTTAATACTCATCTAAAAAAAACCATTAAAGATATACAAAAATTACAAAAAAACGGAGGAAAAGTAACTTCCTCACTCTTCAAAAAGAAATCTATGGATTCCGATATAAAAGCATATGTGGATCAGTTGAATCATTCTTGTGCAATCTGTGATCGAATCAATCATACCTTTGAACGTTATCTCATTACTGTCTTTCATCTGTATGATCGCGAAAAAGATTTTAGAGAAACATTTGCCTCTTCAAAAGGTATTTGTACAACGCATTACAGCATCTTACACGATATGGCTCCTAGTAGACTTAGTAACGCAACCCTGAATCAATTTTTAGAGCAACTGGATTCTTTATATCTTACGAATATGGTTAGAGTACAAGAAGACTTAGAATGGTTTATTGATAAATTTGATTACCGTAATGCAGATGCTCCTTGGAAAAATTCACAAGATGCACTTCCTCGTACAATCACTAAGACTAATAGTATATTATAACAAAAAGAATCCTATACCAAATGTTTTACCGCCCTTGGTATAGGATTCTTTTCATTACTCACCTTGTTTTATTAAATCCTTAATTTCACGAGCCTTTGACTTAATGCGCTCATTTGCCTCTCTTGAAATTAAAACTTTTGAAATCCATCTACTAGCCTCATCATACTTATTGCAACGTCTTGCTAAGTCAGCAATTAAATATGTCAAAGTTATTTCATCCATTCCACACATAGGAAATGTTTCTTTTGAAAATGCACTTAAGAACCCTTCATATGCATTGGATATTAATTCATGTTCTTCCGCTTCCAACTGTTTTTTAATTGCCTCATAATCTTTTGTATCTGTAGGCAATGCTTCCAATTTACCACGATTTAACCAAGCAAGTTTAAGACATGTATAAGCTCTCTCACTTGTTTTACCTTTTTTAACTATAGTATTTAATAGAGCAAGCTTATGACGTGCTATTGCATCATCATAGGAATAAATTTCACCATCCGTACTTAACCCTTTAAAATTAACAGATATTTGTTCTTTTATTAATTTCGCCTGGTTAGACATCATGTAATTGAAGAAACGATTTAACGCTGCATATCCGCAATGAGGACATACCACTGCATCATACTTTAAAGAATCTACTAATTGATATTTTGGTCTTAAATCTGTATCTGCTGAAATTAACTTAACCTTACCTGTCTTTACCGTTTTGGCTTTAAACTCTTTGTCACATACAGGGCATGAATATCCTTTATCAAAAAGAATATCTGCTTCTGTAATCTTTGGTTTTTCAACCACAGCTGCATCTTTATTTCCACCTTCTCCGGCGGAATATACATCAACATTTTGCAATTTGCCTAAACCAAAGGCTTCTAATCCTGAAAATAGATTACTCATTTTGTCTTTCCTCCTTAAGCAGGCTTATATGAACTCTTTTGTGAAACAATTCGGTTAAACACTAGATGTTCCTTGTTGGAATCTTTACAGTCCACACAAAAATATCCGTGTCTTAGGAATTGGAAACTATCAAGTGCTACTGCATCTGCTAATGTAGGTTCCACATAGCAGTTATTTAATATAGTGAGTGAGTTTGGATTTAAATTAAGACTTCCATCTTCATTATAAACGCCTTTCTCCTCATCTACAATATTTTCATATAAACGAACCTCTGCTGGTACTGCTGTTTTCGCTGCAACCCAATGAATGGTACCTTTTACTTTACGCTCTGTAAATCCTAATCCACTTCTTGTTTTAGGGTCATAGGTACAATGTATCTCAGTAACATTTCCTTGTTCATCCGTAATATAGTCCGTACAGGTAACAAAATAGGCATGCATCAAACGTACTTCATTCCCTGGAAATAATCTAAAGTATTTCTTTGGAGGTTCAATCATAAAATCTTCTCTATCAATGTAGAGTTCGCGTCCAAATGTAACTTGTCTCATTCCCAATTCTTCATTTTCCTGGTTATTCGGTACATCCATATATTCAACTTGGTCTTCTGGATAGTTGGTAATCACTAATTTGATTGGATCTAAAACTGCCATCATTCTTGATTTCTTTAGTTTAAGATCTTCTCTAATACAATACTCTAACATTGCATAATCTACAGAGCTTTGACTCTTAGATACTCCTGCTAACTCCATAAACATTTTGATTGATTCTGGAGTAAAGCCTCTTCTGCGTAGAGCTGCAATGGATACTAATCTTGGATCGTCCCAGCCATCAACGATTCCGTCTTCCACTAATTTCTTTATATAACGCTTTCCTGTAATAACATTTGTTAAATACATTTTAGCAAACTCAATCTGTTTTGGTGGATTTTCATATTCTACTTCACGAACCACCCAATCATAAAGTGGTCTGTGATCTTCAAATTCCAATGTACATATAGAATGTGTTACCTCTTCTAAGGCATCTTCAATTGGGTGCGCAAAATCATACATAGGGTAAATGCACCAATCATCACCAGTATTATGATGTGTCATTCTAGCTACACGATAGATAACAGGATCTCTCATGTTAATGTTTGGTGATGACATATCAATTTTGGCCCTAAGAACCTTACTTCCATCTTCAAACTCACCATTCTTCATACGTTGGAACAAATCTAGATTCTCTTCCACGCTTCTGTCTCGGTAAGGACTATTTTTCCCTGGTTCTGTTAAAGTACCTCTATATTGTCTAATTTCTTCTGCCGTCAAATCACAAACAAATGCTTTTCCTTTATTAATTAACTTAATAGCAGCTTCATACATATCACTAAAATAGTTGGAAGCAAAAAATAGTCTATCCTCAAATTCTCCGCCAATCCACTTTACGTCTGCAATAATAGATTCAACAAACTCTGTTTTTTCTTTCGTTGGATTCGTATCATCAAATCGAAGATTAAATTGTCCATTATATTTTTTAGCTAGTCCATAATTTAATAAAATAGATTTCGCATGTCCAATGTGTAAATAACCATTTGGTTCTGGAGGAAATCGAGTTACAACTTTTTTACAATGACCTTCTGCTATATCCTTATCTATTATCTGTTCTATAAAATTCTTAGAAACTACTTCTTCTTTTTCTCTTGAAACATCTTCCACTATGTCTCCTCCTTATGCCGTGTATTCTAAAAATGACTAAATATGTTAATATAATACCACATAAAATGCGAATATAAAAGTACGAAAATAAAAAACATAAAAAAGCTTATCTCAATGAGGTAAGCTTTTTGTTTTATTATTTGAATTGGTGATTACCTAACTTATATGTGGCATTTGATAGTCTTCCACTAAAATATAAATATTTACTAAAATTCTTTTCTTTTCCGTTTACTGTAATCTTCTTAGTTCCGCTAAGAGCTGCTTTCGCTGCTTTGATACAAGCTTTTTCAGAAGCTGAAGTAAATTTTCCTGCATCATATTGTCTTAACGTTGCACTAAGGCTTCCATTTCTTGCAGGTCCAAACTGACTTCTCTGATAAATAACACTTTTCACTGAGTTCGGAAAACGTGAAGATTCTTTTCTGTTCATTACTACAATCGCAACTGCTAATTTACCACTATAGGATTCTCCACCAGCTTCACAAAAAATAAGGCTGGAAAGTAATCTCACATCTGCTTCTGAATACTTCTTTGCAGTTTTCTTCTTCTTTGTATTCTTTTTCTCTTCAGTTGTATCTTTTTTTGTTTCTTCTGCAGATTCTTTCACCTCTGCTGAATTTTCTTCACTTACTGTATCTTTTACTTCTGTTGTAGCATCTATGTTGGTGTCTTTTGTTGTCTCTTCTATGGTAGCTACGGTAGCATCAGTTGTTGTTGCATCTGTTGCTGTGGTGCTTGCAGCACTATTACTAGATGCTGTCGTATTAGTAGCAACTGTTGTATTAACTGCTTCTTCTGCAAATGCATCAA
>JAEZUR010000144.1 GCA_023420935.1 Bacillota bacterium
GCAACAGTTGTTGGGGCTGTTAAAAGTGTAAAAGCTTTAAAAGCTAAAATAAAAGGAGCTGGCAAAGCTAAGAATACGAAACCAAGTAACGCTAAGGAAGCGGGTAAGACTCTAAAACTTCCGGAAATAAAGTTTACAATAAAGAAGCTACAACATGAGTTTAAACATGCTTCTGATTACGGGATAACGGGAAACTAGAATAACACAAATAAGGTTGCTTTTGAGAATGCTATAAAAAATCAAATGAACTCTGTTAAAAACCCTATTAGTGGAACTTATAGAGGCAATATGGAGGTTTACCACTTTTATGATGCAAAAACAGGGCTTAATACAATGATTGATAAGTCAGGTAATTATGTTGGTGGGTGGAAGCTAAGCGCTGATCAGATAGCAAGTTTATTGCGGTCGGGTAATATCCAGTAAGAGTAAGTATTTGTTAACAAAGGGGCACTACTCAATGATGAGCGTGGAGAATTGCCCCTTTGAATACTGCTAAATTTTTTAATTTTAATAGATGGGGGTTAACTTATGGGTGAATATTTTGAATTAACTTTTTTCCTTGATAAGAAAAGATCGGTAATAGAACAAGCAAAAGAAAAAGTACTTGAGCTATTAATGCTTAAGGAAGGTAATAATTTGAACAAACTACATCAATATCTGCTTTTTTCCTACAAGGAAGTGTTGTTCGATGTTTTTGAGGAGGATGATTTTACTGAGTATAGATTCTGCTTTTCAGACCTTGTTTTTACCAAAAAGAATTATGATGAGAACTTGAATCAATTGCTTCAAGTTGTAGAAACGTGTTTTAATCATATTGAATCAATGCTTTTTGCTACAGGAATTTATGAACTAACTTACTACAATATTGAGGGAATAACACTTGTCAAGGATTTTAACAAGAATGTTTTTCTGAAATTTCCATTACTTTTTTTTAGAGATGGTAACGAATATGGGTTAGATCCAACTATAAGATATGGAGGTATATCGTGTGTTTTGAATTTTGGGGGAGATGTTCAAGATATTTTTGTAAATCGGATTTAAATATTATAGTTTTATGCTAGAATGGCATGAAAGTATGGTAATATAATCTCTAGAAGTGAATTAAGAATAGGTATTTTAGTCTTTTTGTAAGCCCTGTAAACCAATAAAACGGTAGCCGAGTTTTTCTTTACCCAAAATCCAATAATTGACTTTCTGCTAATTCTAAAAAATAATTCCGCTGGGTCATCTTATTTATATATGGTCTAACCACTTGTAGTAATACCATACAGGAGCTATTATGTTGCCAAAAGTGTCATATTAAGAAAGAACTGGAACAACTCCGTCATTACTATAATGACAATACTGACTTAGAATTCTTACATATTCTTTATATACCTATGGAAATGGCTTAATAAGTGTTGATACTAACAATGTAATCAGTTATTATAGGATTGATGATCAAAACAGTGTAGAAGAAATTCAGAGTGCTAGTGCTACTGGTAATGTAAATTCAGAACTTGAGTAGGATGAATTCGGTATTCTTAAACATCCAGAAACATCAAAACAAGCGGAATTCTATTTGCTTATACTGGTTACGCTTATGAGGAAGCTACTGGTCTTTATTATGCAAAGGCAAGATACTATGATTCTGAACAGGGAAGATTTATCAGTGAAGACAATTATCGAGGTGATATAAGTAATCCGATTAGTTTAAATTTATACACTTATTGCTCTAATAGTCTAATTTTAAATTCGGATCCAAGTGGTAATAAAATAAGATTAACTCAATATGACAACTTTTTGTTCGGATTTATCAAAGGAGCGATAGCTGAATTTGATTTTAATGTATTCGGTAGTTTAGAAGAAAGCTTGGTGAATCTAGATGCAATGGGTGATTTTATCCAGGACATAGTCAGTGGAAAAATTACAGATAAAGAATTACTAGCCATTGGGATAAATGAAGCTGTTGGAGATTTACATTACGTAATAAAGAATTGGCATATTGTGTCCAATAAGAAAACGTATAGTAATGAAACGGTATATAATTTTGGAAAACATTTAGCCGGAGCATATGGTGAGATGGTAAGAGCGGTTGCAACAGTTGTTGGGGCTGTTAAAAGTGTAAAAGCTTTAAAAGCTAAAATAAAAGGAGCTGGCAAAGCTAAGAATACGAAACCAAGTAACGCTAAGGGTGCGCGTAATGCCGGAAAAGGATTTGAAACATTTAATGATTTAAAGAAATATTTGGGGTCACCGGGAGAAGGTAATCAATGGCATCAGATTGTTGAACAATCTCAGATTAAAAAATCTGGTTTTGTGCAAGCCAAATACAAAATACTAATAATATCATTGCTATTGATAAGGCTACACATGCAAAGATTAGCGGATATTATTCATCAAAACAAGCGTTTACTGGAGGAAAAACGGTTAGGGATTGGTTGGCTGGACAAAGTTACGGAGAACAATATAATTTTGGGATAAATATATTAAAGGATTATGGAGTGATTATATGATAAAAGACGTAGATAAAATAATTGAAGAGTATAAAAGTTATGCAGTTAACCATTGGAAGGCATCATGCGAAGGTGACCATAAGTCTGCAAATAGGTATTATACGAAATTAACAAAATTATACAACATATTTTTAGAAAATGATGAAATAAAGCAATCAGCTCTAGTTTTATTACTGAATGATAATAATTATGCTGTTCAGAATTGGGCATCAGCACATTGCCTTGGATTAGGGTATATGGAGAAAGAAGCTGAAGATACATTAATTGTTATTGTTAATTTGACTCCAAATGAGGCACCAAGTTTTGAGGCAAAAATGACATTAAAAGTATGGAAGGAAAAAGGAACTTTGACTTTTTAATTAATAATTTAAATACAATTATAAACACCCAATAAACTATTTGTATTATAGTTATTATTGGGTGTTCTGTAAGGCCATAGCAGATTTTAATTAAGAAATTATATATACTTACATTAGAAGATACTAGAGATATGATGTGGACAAAAGTGAAAGAGTGTGAATCTATACATGAAAATACAACATAGATTAGTGTTTAATAAAAAATTATTAGTTCCAAATTCCTTAATTTTCTGAAAGAAAAGAAAGCAGATTTTTCTGACGATGAGACAGATTTAATGACATTATTAAAACGGCTGAACTGTTTGGTGATGCCACATGTGTGCAAAACTTATATTTGTTTCAGGTAATCTTCGTAAACATCGAATCATAAATTCATTGGTTAAAGATTTAGTGTTTCAACCAATTGCTATTGAGTAATTGAATGATTTGAATAGCCCCGTATACCAATAAAACGGTATATGGTTTTTTTAACCTAATTTACATAGTTTTGGGAAGTGGTTCCTTAAACCCGATTTGTAATCAACCAAAGAGTATAGCTTAATAATAAGTATCTAATTAGTACCTAGAGAAATTTAGAACTCAGCATATAAAAATCATGTAGTAAAAAGAGCATGGACTAATGATACAATTGGTTACAAAAAAAGGTTTTTTGATTGTTTTTATCTTGAACGAATCCCATCTTTGTGTTAATATCTAAGTTGTTTGTTTAGTTAGTGCACATAGGAATAGGAGATTAATAATGAGTGATAAATACAGAGATAACATAGATGCCACAATAGTGGAAACAGCCGATGAAACGGCCAGACAGCTTCAGTTTATGGAACAGTTGAATCTTCATTTTCAGCAGGAGTCTCTTCGATTAGGACGACCTTTAACTGCTTGTGTTCAGACCTTTGGTTGCCAGATGAATGCTCGTGATTCCGAGAAAGTAGTTGGAATCCTTGAGAAGATTGGTTATACCATTGTGGAAAACGAAGCTGCAGACTTTGTAATCTATAATACTTGTACGGTACGAGAAAATGCCAACCTTAAAGTATATGGAAGACTTGGTTTCTTAAAGAAGTTAAAGAGTAAGAATCCTCATATGATGATTGCCCTTTGCGGTTGTATGATGCAAGAAGCAACGGTTGTTGAGAAGATAAAACAAAGTTATCGCTTTGTAGATATTATTTTTGGTACTCATAACATTTTTAAATTGGCAGAATTAATTCAAGCGAGAATTGAATCAAAGGGTATGATTATTGATATCTGGAAGGATACAAAAGAGATTGTAGAAGACTTACCAAGTGAGCGTAAATTCCCATTCAAAGCGGGAGTAAATATTATGTATGGTTGCAATAACTTCTGTAGCTATTGTATCGTTCCTTACGTTAGAGGTCGCGAGAGAAGTCGTAATCCAGAAGATATTATCAAAGAAGTTAAAGAATTAGTTGCAGACGGCGTAGTTGAAATTATGCTGTTAGGCCAGAATGTAAATTCTTATGGTAAAAATCTTGACAATCCAATGACATTTTCTGAATTGTTACAAGAGATTGAAAAGGTTGATGGTCTAGAACGAGTTCGATTTATGACGTCTCATCCAAAAGATTTATCCGATGATTTAATCGAAGTGATGAAGCATTCCAAAAAAATCTGTAATCATTTACATTTACCAGTACAGGCAGGAAGTAGCCGAATCTTAGATATTATGAATCGTAAATATACAAAGGAACAGTATCTTGCATTAGTAGATAAAATTAAAGATGCAGTTCCAGACATTTCTTTAACTACAGATTTGATTGTTGGATTCCCTGGTGAGACAGAAGAAGATTTCCAAGAAACTTTGGATGTGGTTCGAAAGGTTCGCTATGATAGCGCATATACCTTTATCTATTCCAAACGTACGGGAACTCCAGCGGCCAATATGGAAGAACAGATCGGGGAAGATGTTATAAAAGATAGATTTAGTCGTCTCTTAAAAGAGATTCAAGGTATTTCAGCTGAAATAGTAGGAAAAGATACTGGAACCATCCAAAAGGTCTTAGTGGAAGAAGTAAATGAGCAAAATAGTGATCTTATGACAGGTCGTTTAACCAATAACATTATAGTACATTTTAAAGCCGGTAATGAGTTGATAGGCAAAATAGTAGATGTAAAACTGAACGAGTGCAAAGGATTCTATTACATTGGAGAACTAATATAGGAGGTCATGAATATGATATTTCCTGAATTTATCAAACCCGGTGACATCATTGGAGTTACCGCACCATCTGATGGTAATCGAAAAGAAGTTGATTTTATTCGAGTAGATAATGGAAAGAAGCAATTACAAGAAAAAGGTTATTCTGTTCTGGAGACAGAGAATGTCAGAACCAGCTTAAAAGGGCGTAGTAGTGACGCATCATCCAGAGCAGAGCAATTAACTTCCCTATTAACGAATCAACAGGTTAAAGCAATCATTGCAGCCAAGGGCGGCGATTACCTAATGGAAATGTTATCTTATCTGGATTTTAATATGATTCAGAAGTACCCTAAATGGATGCAAGGCTACTCTGATGTAACTGGCTTATTATTTACAACAACGACAACTTGTGATATTGCTACTATCTATGGAAACAATTTTAATGATTTTGCTATGGAGCCATGGCATGAAGCCATATGTAATGATTTACAAGTTTTAGAGGGAAAGAATCCGATTCAAAACAGTTTTACTGAATATGAAGATGAATTCCACGACCGAATTACAGGTTTAGAAGGCTATTTTTTAGATAAAAAAGTGGAATGGAAAAACACTCGCAATCAAGAATCCATCACATTAAAAGGCCGTCTAATCGGTGGCTGCTTAGATGTATTACTTAATCTAGTAGGAACCCGATTTGATACAGTAAAGTCATTTAATGAACGATACAAAGAAGACGGAATCCTTTGGTATCTAGAAAGCTTTGACTTAAACAGTGAATCCTTAGCAAGAGGACTATGGCAGCTTAAAGAAGCTGGATGGTTTGATCACGCAGTAGGTTTTGTCTTCGGTCGCCCTGCCATGTACACCACTTGGACAGACACAACCTACGAAGAAGCCGTAATGTCCATCTTAGAGCCTTTCAACCTACCAATCATATTAGATGCCGACATAGGCCACAAAACCCCTCAATTCACCATAATAAACGGTTCCATAGGTACATTCACCAGCACCAAAGGAAAAGGCCAACTAACCATGGAATTAATTCCATAACCTAGAAAAGCATAAGTCAACATAACATACATCAAGAATAACCGTATTTCATAATTTGGCTTGGCGTAGACCGGCTGGAAGTGGTTGTACATCTTTCGTTTTAGACCCAGCAAAAATACGAGCCCTACGCGAGTATTTTTGTATGCCTTGGGGCTGAATAAGAAAGATACCACTGGAAGGTAAGGCAGCCAAACGAATTATGAAATACGGATATTCTATCTATACCCTTAAAAGACTTATGCTTTTCGTCATGTTTCCGACACCACTTAAAAAGGGAACTAGCTAATCGCTAATTCCCCGTCTCTATACTTATCTCATTAAATTTATCTAAAATATCATTTAACTCAATCTGTGACTTACTTGCTCCAGCCAAATCCATCACAGCTTCACCCTTATGCATCATAATCATTCGATTCCCATACTGCATTGCAAATTTCAAATTATGAGTAACCATAATGGTAGTAAGCTTTTTCGTCTTAACGATTTGATCCGTTAATTCCATTATAATTTCTGCCGTTTTTGGGTCAAGAGCAGCAGTATGTTCATCTAAGATTAAAATGTCATTTGGAGTTAGGGTAGAAGTAATCATAGCTAAAGCTTGTCGCTGTCCACCGGATAGATTACCAACCTTGTCGTGAATACGATTTTCTAGTCCTAAATGAAGTTGTTCTAACTGAGTTTTATATTCGTCAAGTTTGCTTTTGTTTACCCCTTTGGAAAATAAATAAGGTTTTCCTTTGTTATCTGCTAATGCCATATTTTCTAAGATAGAAAAGGAGCCACAAGAGCCTTTACCAGGATCTTGATATACTCTGGCAATAAATTCAGAGCGCTTGTAATCTGGCATTTTAGTAATATCATTTCCACGAAGAAGCACACGGCCTCCATCGATGCCAATACTACCACAGATGATATTTAGCATGGTAGACTTACCAGAACCATTACTTCCGATGATGGAAATAAACTCATTTTTCTCTACTTTCAGGTTATAGTTAGTAAAGAGGGTGCTTTCATTTACGGTTCCTGTGTTGAAGGTTTTATGTATGTTTTGTAATTCAAGCATGTTGTTTCTTTCCTCCTTTGTCTAACAGATCCTTTGAGATTAAAGCTACCAAGAAAATAATAGCCATCAGTAATTTCATATTGTTTGGGTTGAAATTAAATTGTAATGCAACAGCTAGACAACCTTTGTAAAGAATGGAGCCAAGGATAACCATAGAAGTGGTAACCATCCATTTTATTTTACTAAAAATTGAAATACCTATGATAACAGAAGCAAGTCCCATAACCATCATTCCTGTTCCTGAATTGATGTCAAAGTTACGTTGCTGTTGGCAAAGAATGGAGCCAGCAACAGCAGCTAAACCATTACAAATCATTAAACCTATAATTTTAACAAATCCATGATTTTTTGCAATCAGTGTAACCATAACCTGATTGTCGCCAGTCGCACGAAGTAGTAGACCAGATTTGGTTTTTAAGTACCAATCTAATGTTAATTTAATTAAAATAGTACAAATAAAAATAATGATTAAGGTATCGTATTTGCCGATTGATTCAGGTATCATTGTTGCGATTCCACTATTGAAAATAGTTTTTTCGTTTGCAATTGGTTGAATAGGCTTACCACCAGATATCATTAAATTAATGGAATATAAACCAATCATTGTGATAATACCGGACAATAAGTCTTTAATTCGAAATACAACATGAAAGATTCCGGTAAACATACCAGCCAATGCGCCAGCAAGAAAGGCGAGTATTATGGCAATCCATGGGTTTACACCATGTAAGATTAACATAGCAGTAATAGCAGAACCTAAAGGAAAGGTTCCATCTACTGATAAGTCAGGATAATCTAATATCTGGTATGTGATATAAATTCCTAGGGCAAGAATTCCGTATATAAAACCTTGCTCTAGAATTCCTTTTATGATTAATAGTAAAGATTCCATATGATACCTCTCTTAATAAAACGTAATTGATAGGGAGTTCACTATGTGTACTCCATTTAATAGAATGTATAAAATTAGCCAGGAGTTCACAAAGTGAACTCCCAACGTCACCCGAAGGGAGACAATTTATTCAGCGTCAGCAGTAAGATAAGTTACTGTATCTGCATATTCTGTAGGAACTGTTAATTTAAATAAATCCATTGCAGCTTGGTTCGCAACAGGTTTACAATCTGAGATAACAGCAACTGGCATTGTGCTTGCAGATTCACCGTTTAATACTTTCGCAGCCATACGACCAGTTTCTTTTCCGAGTTCAAAATAATCGATACTCTGAGAAGCTACACAACCTTTTTTAACTTGTTCTTCTTCGGAACCAAAGACAGGAATACCAGCTTCATTTGCTTTTGCTAAAACAGTATCTAAGTTGTTTACAACATTATTATCAGTAAAGTTGTTAATGCAATCGACTTTTGTAACTAAAGTGTCCATAGCAAGGGGAATATCAGAAGCATTATTTACTCCAATCGCTTCAATTTCAAATCCGTATTTTGGTGCTAATTCTTTGAATTTTTCTAAGTGAGTGGATGAGTTTACTTCACTTGTTGTATATAAAATACCGATTGTTTTTGCGTCGGGCATAAATGCACGAATCATTTTCATTTGTTCTTCTAATGGAAGAGCATCAGATGTTCCAGTACAATTACGTCCGGGTGCTTCTAGACTTTCTACAAGTTCTGCTGCCACTGGATCAGAAACAGCAGAGAAGATAACAGGGATTTCTGTTTCAAGTGCTGAATTGTATGCTGCCATAGCAGTAGGAGTTGCAATACCACATATTAAATCATATTTATTAGAAACAAATTTATCTGCGATCATGGTTGCATTAGCAGGTTCTCCGCCAGCATCCTGAAGATCAAAGGTAACATTATCACCTTCTACAAAACCAGCTTCTGCTAATCCGGCAATAAAACCTTCGCGACAGTTATCAAGTGATGGATGTGGAGCAATCTGTGTAATACCAATTTTGTACATTTTCTTTGCAGTAGCATCATCTGTTGCTTTCGTATCAGCAGCAGTATCTGCTGATGCATCTGTAGTTGCTTTGCCAACATTATTTGTTGTGTTTTTGGTACCACATGCTGACAGCATGGAAATTGCTAATAAAAGCGTTAATAGTAGACTGATTGTTTTTTTTGTTTTCATAATAAAATCCTCCTTTAATTTAACACAAACGGCAAACGCAAAAGGGAAAGAATTTCTTTTGGCGGGTGAAATAATACAACAATAGATATAAAAAAAACCCCTATCCCAAAACTGGGACAAGAGTATATCCTGCGGTACCACCCAAATTGACGCTAGAAGCGTCCACTTTGTTTCATGCAATAACATGAACTCATTTATAATGGGTTGAGATCCCATCAGATACTACTTTGATAAACTTAACGCTATCATTTCGGTCTGCCCTCAAAAGTCCATTCCATGCAAAACAATTTTGCTCTGCTCTAGTCCTTCACTGTAGCAATCTCAGCTAATGCTACTCTCTGTTAATGGGTGTCTAGATGTACTAGTCTTTTTCAACGGTTTGTTGCTGTGTTTTAATATAGTTTATTCTAAACGCATTTAATTGGTTTGTCAACAGAAACTAAAAAATGTATATAAAACATAAGTTTAGCTAAGTTAATTAATATACCAGTTAATAAATCTATTGGTAATTTTAAACATCTAATGTATAATATTACCATGCGTTGTTTTGATATGAATAATTATGAATGTAGTTATGAATATGTATGAATATGTGCTGAATATGTCATGTAAATTTTTTATAGTTTTTATAGGGAGTGAGGGTGTAGTGGCTTTGAGAAAACGTAAGACATATATTTTAGGAGTAGCTATCGTATTTGCATTACTAATAACTTTTATTATATTTGTTTTTGATTTTATAGAAAATAAGAATGACATCAATTGGATAAAGGATTTATCTTATGACGAAAACCAAATCTATGATATCACATTTGGTTTTTTCAATCCATGCCCGGTGATACCTATAAAAATAGGTAATAAGAATGTAGCATTAGAATTTGATACTGGGAATGGGATGGGCATTTTTATAACAACTGCGCTAAAAGACATGATTGATTACGAAATAGTAGGAACGACCACTGAATTAAATGCAGATGGAACATATCGAGGAGAAGGAACATCCATCTCATTAAAAACAATAAAAGTATTTGGTGATGAATTTCAAAATGTAATGTCTTCATTGAATGATTGGAGAATGTATGGTTTTTTCAAAATAAATGGTACAATTGGTCTGAAGTATTTTGATAATAAAGTGGTAACATTAGATTATGATAACAAAAAAATAGCAGTAAGTAATAAGACGTTAGATTATAGTAAATTACAAAACGAAACATATACAGTATTACCACTTATTCGTTCAAATTTAAATAATGAGGAAGATTTATTGTTTGTTGAAGGAGAAGTAAATGGAGAAAAATGCACTATATATTATGATACTGGTTCAAGTCGTTCTTTTTATAGTCTTGAGGATGTAGAAGATGAGATTGTGGTTAAATTAGGTGAAAAATCGTATACATTTAAACGAAATCAATTAAGACATGATGAGATAGGATTTCAAGATGATTTTAAATATCCATTAAAGTTAGCAATCAATTCAGATCTACTAAAGGCAAATCATTTTGTTATTATTATAGATAAAATACAAAATAATTTAATCTTGTGTAAAAATTAGTAATAATTAGTAAAAATGCTATATTAGATCAAAAGAGGGAGTCAAACTCTCTCTTTTGATCTTGTTCTATAGTAAGTAAATAACATTATTTATTTATACATATTACCAGTATGCACATCAAGATGTTACAAGTTTAATTGGTACTAGCTGCGCACAGGATTGCGGCGCGTTCTAGCGCAAGGTCGGTGCTTGGGCAGATGTTTTCTTGGCCTACTAAGTTGATGAAGCCTGCCTTCTCCATGACAGAAAGGGGTTGGTCTTGGATGTGTGCAAATACTAAGGTGATGTGATGTTTTTTGCAGGTTTTGTAAACACCTTGTAGGGTATGTAAACCGGTTGCATCTAGGGCTGGAACTGTTCTCATACGAAGTACAATGGCTTTTGGTTTCTTTTTGTATTCGGCGGTTATGTCCATGAATTTATCAGCTGCACCAAAAAACATAGGACCGGTGATTTCGTATACTAGAGTGTTTTTAGGCACTGCTTTTAGGTTGATGTTTTCTGGGTCATTTTCATCTTCTTCCTCTTCGATGTATTTCCAACCTTGTACATTGGTAACATCTGCCATGCGTTTCATGAATAGTAGGGCAGCTAGAACAATACCAATTTCGATTGCTATTACAAGATCAAAGAAGACTGTGAGTAAGAAAGTAGCAACTAGAACGAGAATATCACTTTTTGGTGAGCTTTTTACTAAGGAAACAAATTCTCTCCATTCGCTCATATTATAGGCAACTACAATTAAAATAGCAGCTAATGCAGGCATTGGTATTAAACCTGCAAGTGGCATTAATACAAGAAGGATGAGTAGAAGGGTTATAGAGTGCACCATGCCTGCGATTGGGGAGCGTCCACCATTTTTTACGTTGGCTGCTGTTCTTGCAATGGCTCCAGTAGCTGGAATACCACCAAATAAAGCAGAAAAAATATTTCCGATGCCTTGTGCAATTAACTCCATATTGGAACGATGTTTACTTCCTATCATACCATCTGACACGACACAGGATAATAATGACTCAATTCCTGCAAGAATTGCTATGGTAAATGCAGGTTGAATCAGATTACGTATGGTTGTAAAATCAACGTTTGGTATGGTAAAGGGTGGGAAGGATGAGGATAGTTTTCCGAACACACTTCCTATTGTATTCACTTCTAAATTTAGATATTTTACCAAAAGAGTAGCGATTAATATTGCAATTAAGGAACCTGGTATTTTATCGTTTACTTTTGGCCAAAGTATGATAATTACCAAGGATATTATTCCTATTATAAGAGCATTTATATTTAAACTATGAAAATTACTGGCATAAGCGCCCATTTTCTCTATAAATTCAGAAGGAACTGCACCCATTCTAAGTCCGAAAAAGTCTTTTATCTGTCCGGCTAATATTCCAACAGCAATACCTGAGGTGAACCCCGTAGTAATTGTATAAGGGATAAATTTAATTAAACTTCCAAATCTCAATAATCCCATGAGCACTAGCATGATTCCAGCCATAAGGGTTGCAATGGTTAAACCAGAAATACCATATTTAGCTATAATGCCATAAATAATAACAACAAATGCAGCGGTTGGACCTCCAATTTGTACGCGGCTTCCACCGAAGAAAGAGATAAAAAAACCTGCTATAATCGCAGTGTAGAGTCCTTGCTCTGGCTTTACCCCAGAAGCAATAGCAAGGGCTATGGATAGTGGTAGAGCAATAATTGCTACAATAATACCAGCGATGATATCCTTCATCAGTTGTTCTTTTGAATAGTTTTTCATTACGGAAAACAATTTTGGTTTTCGCTTTTCCATTATAATACCTCCAAATAATCTTTAACTAAAAAAATAGTAGTCCTTATTATGACAAAATACAAGTAAGTATGATAAAACTATTAAATTTTATTAAATTTTTATAAATTATAAAAGAATTTTTCTGTTTGTTTGTGTAATATTAATGCTATTTAATTACACTATAACTGTTTAAACTATGTTATAATAAAGGGATGTGATAGTTTTATAGAAAAGAAGGTGTGCTTATGTTGAGAATTTCCAAAGACATGATTAAAAAAATGGCTATAGATGAAGCTGTTTATTATAGAGGTTCTAGATATTATCGAGAAAATGCGGTTTCCAATGTGACATGGTCCAAAGCCAATAAGCAATATCGGGCTATGGTAAAAGGAAGTCATGATTATCAGGTTTCTATTACAGTTAAGGAAGACCATTCACTAGACTATAATTGTAATTGTTCAGCACATGTGAAATACCAGGGAGCTTGCAAGCATGTAGTAGCAACAATGCTTTTTATAGAAGATTACCAAGAACGATCTGAAGCAAAACAACCAGAATCAAAAGAAGAGAAAAATGTTCTTCAGATAATAGAATATTTTAACAAACAAGATGATATTGAAGTTTATGGAGATACCTTTCGTATTGAAGTTAAGATAACCATTCCTGCTTTGTTAAAAGGAAATCTTGGCAAAGTATTTGTTTCCATTCAAGCAGGAAGTAATCGCCTTTATAAGATTCAGAATCTAAGGAAATTCTTAATGGATTATGCAAACCGCGAAACTATAGTATTAGGAAAAGAATTTAAATTCTTTCATGGAGAGAATCATTTTTATAAGAATTCTGCAAAGGTATTAGATTACCTCATGGAAATTTTTGAAGTTCAGGAAGCACTTGGAAAGGTATATTACTCCAACTTGTTCACCAAATCAGAACTTACAATAACGAAAAATATGTTTCTTCGTTTATTAGACTGTATTGGGGATGATGCATTTCAATTAGAATTTGTTGATAAGGTTTATGATGAGGTTCATTTTGTGAAAGGAAAACCAGAAATTGAATTGGATCTTACGGTAGAAGAGGATAACATTACCGTAGATTATCATAAAAAGGAATCTGTTATTCCAATTACTGATAATGGGAGTCTACTTTTAGTGGGTAACAGTTTATATCTTCCAGAACAGGATTTTATACGCAATTATTTACCATTTTACAACTGCTTGGGAAAAGAAAAGAACCCGCTCCGTTTTCAGGGCGAAAATAGACAAAAGTTTTTAGAAATCGTACTACCTAAAATACATGAAACCATGTCCATTGATATACCAGCTCAGATGAGAGATAAATATATTGTGGAAGAACTAAAGGTAAAACTTTACTTAGATCAATATAAAACATTTATTAAGGCTAAAGTCATGTTTGAATATGGCGATTATGAAATGAATGCACTTATAAGTAGAGTAGAAAATGGATATATCATTGTAAGACAGCGGGAAAAAGAAAAGGTATTCTTAGATCAATTAGATGAATATAATTTTATACCATACAAGGATGCGTTTCTTTTAAAAAATGATGATGATATTTACCAGTTTATAACGGAGGGTGTAGAAAAACTTTCGTCAGAGGCACAACTTTATTATTCGGATGATTTCAAAGGAATTACCATAAAGCAGCCAGGTAATCTTCATACTAAGATTCAGCTTAATGAGAATGCGGACTTGCTTGAACTTAATTTTTCATATGATGATGTGTCTGGTTCTGAATTAAGAGAATTATTCCACTCGCTACAATTAAAAAAGAAGTATCATAGATTGAAAAATGGTAGTTTCATTAATCTCGATGATTATCAGATTGAAACAACGTCCAATATACTAAATAAGTTAAATTTGTCCGGGAAAAATATGCTGGATAATAGCTTTGTTTTAGCCAAAAATGCCGCACCTTATCTTGATTACTTATTAGATGAGAATTTAGATATTCAAGTGGAAAAGCATGAAAGTTTTCAGAATTTAGTGACGGAAATTTTAGAGCCGAAAGAATGCAAAGAGCCAGTTCCGGAACGTATTAATGCTCAACTGAGAGCTTACCAAATAACGGGATTTCATTGGCTAAAAACGTTGGCTGCTCATCACCTTGGTGGGATATTAGCAGATGATATGGGACTAGGTAAAACCTTACAGGCAATTGTTTACATTGCTTCCTGCCCTGGTAAGTTACATCTGATTGTGTGTCCAACCTCTCTTGTCTACAATTGGCAAGATGAATGTACTAATTTTGCCCCTTTTTTGAATACTCGTGTGATAAGTGGGGCACCTGAAGAACGAAAAAAATTACTAGAGAATCTAGATGGTGTAGATGTTATTATTACATCCTATCCTTTAATACGAAGGGATAGTGAACACTATAAGAATTGCTCCTTTGATACTATGTTTATTGATGAAGCTCAATTTATTAAAAATGCTAATTCTTTAAATGCCAAATCGGTGAAAAAGATAAAGGCTAAACATCGATTTGCCTTAACTGGAACACCAATCGAGAATTCTCTTTCGGAGCTTTGGTCAATTTTTGATTTTATTATGCCGCATTATCTTCAAAGTCATAAAAAATTTGTAGAAGATTTTGAGAAGCCGATAATTAGGGATAATAATGAGAAGGCGTTGGAAGATTTAGGGAAACACATTCATCCGTTTTTATTAAGACGCATGAAAAAGGATGTATTAACAGAATTACCTGATAAAATAGAAACAAAATTATTAACGGATCTAACAGAACCACAAAAGAAAATTTATCTATCCTATATTGAGCAAGTCCGAAATGAGTTTAAAGGACACTTATCAGATGGAACCTTTGAAAAAAATAGAATGCAGATATTAGCTTCCTTAACAAGACTACGACAGATTTGTTGTCATCCAGCAACCTTTGTCAATAATTATACAGGTGGTAGTGGTAAATTAGATTTGTTGATGGAAATTATGCCTAATATCTTAGCAAATGACCATAGAATCCTTTTGTTTTCTCAATTTACGTCCATGTTACAGTTAATTGCGGATGAGCTTGAAAAACAACAAATTAAGTATTTCTATTTAGAAGGATCCACGAAAATATTAGATCGTGCCGAATACGTAAAGCGATTTAATGCTGGAGAAAGAAGTGTATTTCTGATTTCATTAAAAGCAGGTGGAACTGGACTTAATTTAACTGGAGCTGATACCGTAATTCATTATGATCCTTGGTGGAACCCAGCAGTGGAAGATCAAGCGACAGACCGTGCTTATCGAATTGGGCAAAAAAATTCTGTACATGTTATACGATTGATATCCAAAGGTACTATTGAAGAGAAGATTTACAAGTTACAAAAACGTAAAAAAGAGTTATCGGACTCTATTATTCAATCCAAAGAAGTATTTATTAATACGTTAACAAGGGAAGAATTAGAGGACTTATTTGAGTAAATAATATGTGTGTTAATAAAAGGACGCTGTCATGTGGGGCTTATGGTTCCCTCACACACAGGTGAAAAGACACGCCCTGCAATTGGATGTGCCACTGTCGAACATTATTGTTCGCCCGTGTCCCACAAATTGCAGGGCGTGTCTTTTCAACAGTGCATTACGGTAACCATAAGCCCCACATGACAGCTGTGTATTGTTATAAAAATAAGATTGTTATGTTCTATGTTGTAAAAATTGTTAAAGACAGATATAAAAAAATAATTTAATAATGTATGAGTAGTATGAGTGTATAATTATAGATATGAGAATATGTTTCAGCTTTATTAAATGCTGATTTTTAGATAAGTATAGGGTATAAATATATATATTCAAGATTATATATATTTATATTTATTCGTTCATGCTGTTTTGCTGGTAGATTATAGATATGATTGACAGAATCATCCATTGCTTTATGAGGGTTATTATTATAGAATGATATACTGCAGTATTATCTAAAAAATGATACGCAATAAAATAGTAACTAGTAAATAATGGAGGAAACATGAAATTAATAATCGAAGTTTGGAAAAAATTAGGGTTAGTTCAAAAGATTTTGATTGGTATGGTAATTGGTCTTATTTTGGGGTTACTTATACCACAGGTTACTGTAATTGGGATATTAGGTAACTTGTTTGTTGGTGCTTTAAAAGCAATTGCACCGATTTTAGTATTCTTTTTGGTAATGTCATCTCTTGCTAATGCAAAATCCGGTAGTGGAAGTAATATGAAAAGTGTTATTCTACTATATGCGGCTGGAACACTTGCTTCTGCATTTGTAGCAGTGTTAGTAAATAGTCTTTTTCCTGTTACGTTTAAATTGAGTTCAGAATTGGAAGTATCAGGAATGGAAGTCACATCGGGAATTGGAGAAGTAATAAAAACTCTTCTTATGAATATAGTTTCTAATCCGATTGCAGCATTATATAATGCAAATTATATTGGAATACTTGCTGGTGCAATTATTTTAGGTATGGCGTTTAAACATGCTTCAGAGGGTACAAAGACAATGCTAGGAGATATATCCGATGCGGTGTCACAAGTTGTAAAGTGGGTAATCAACTGCGCGCCCTTTGGTATTCTTGGTCTTGTATTTACAACGATTTCTGAAACTGGTATCGAAGGATTTGCAACCTATGGAAAGGTATTAATCGTGTTAGTGGGTTGTATGTTTGGAGTTGCTTTACTCTTGAATCCTCTTATTGTATTTTTGACAATTAAACAAAATCCATATCCGTTGGTA
The DNA here is from genome assembly GCA_023420935.1 of Bacillota bacterium. Taxonomy (GTDB): domain Bacteria; phylum Bacillota; class Clostridia; order Lachnospirales; family Lachnospiraceae; genus Mobilisporobacter. The sequence continues at coordinate 17,281 of JAEZUR010000144.1, forward strand.
TTTAAATGTTTGAAAGATAGTGGAATTACAGCATTTTTCACAAGAAGTTCTGCAGCCAATATACCGGTCAATATGGAATTGTGTAAATCTCTTGGATTAGATGAGGACAACTATTCCGTTAGTATCCCATTGGGTGCTACCGTAAATATGGCTGGTGCAGCGATTACAATTACTACATTATCACTTACCGCAGTGCATACCCTTGGTATAGCAGTGGATATTCCAACCATGTTAATACTTAGTGTTCTTGCCAGTGTATCAGCGGCTGGTGCTTCCGGTGTAGCTGGAGGATCTCTATTGTTAATACCACTAGCATGTAGCTTATTTGGAATATCAAACGATATTGCAATGCAAGTAGTAGGAATTGGTTTTATCATTGGAGTAATTCAAGATTCATGTGAAACTGCGTTAAACTCATCCACAGATGCTTTATTTACAGCAGCCGCTGAATTTAGAATATGGAAAAAAGAAGGAAAAACTTTACCGTTATAATTGAAACGCTGCAGTGATAATGGCGCTTACTTATTTGTATCGTTAAAATATTCCTAATTATTATGCTCCTTTATCTGTTTAGAAGATAAAGGAGCTTTTTTATACATATAAATTGTGCGTTTACAATGTTAAGAAAATGTTAAGATTAAAAAGTATCTATAATTAACAATTTCTTAACATTGTAAAGTGTGTTATAATAGGTTTGTCTGTATAATTTTAGATGAATTTGTAGAACTAGAGGAGAAGTGAAATGAGTTTTTTTAATGTAGTAACATTAATAGGTGGCTTAGCATTATTCTTGTATGGTATGAATGCTATGGGAGAAGGTTTAGAGAAGACTTCAGGTGGTAAGCTAGAAAAGATTCTTGAAAATCTGACATCTAATCCGTTAAAAGCAGTATTATTAGGAACAATTGTAACAGCTGTTATTCAGTCTTCATCTGCGACAACCGTTATGGTTGTAGGATTTGTTAATTCAGGGATTATGAGATTAACACAGGCAGTTGGAATTATAATGGGTGCTAATATTGGTACAACAGTTACATCCTGGATTTTAAGTCTATCTGGTATTGAAAGTAGTAATTTCTTTATTCAAATGTTAAAACCTACTACTTTTTCACCAATTTTAGCGATGATAGGCGTTGTTTTTCTATTATTTACGAAAAGCGAAAAGAAGAAAAATGTTGGAACAATCATGGTTGGTTTTGCAATTTTAATGGTTGGTATGGAAACGATGAGTGGTGCTGTGAAACCATTAGCAAATGTTCCTGAGTTTACCAACATTTTAACTATGTTTTCTCAACCTTTATTAGGAATGTTAGCAGGCGCTGTGTTAACTGCAATTATTCAAAGTTCTTCCGCATCCGTTGGTATACTACAAGCTTTATGTATGACAGGATCCGTAAGTTTTGGTACGGCAATACCGATTATTATGGGACAGAACATTGGTACATGTATTACAGCAATACTTTCATCTATTGGTGCAAATAAGAATGCAAAAAGAGCAGCATTAATCCATTTATATTTTAATATAATTGGAACAACCTTGTTTATGATTGTATTTTATACTTTAAATATGTTTGTACACTTCGCATTTTTAGACGATATAGCAAATCCAGCAGGTATTGCCATTGTACACAGTTTATTTAATATTTCAGCAACCCTAGTATTATTACCATTTTCAAAATTATTGGTTAAATTGGCATACTTATCATTGCCTGAACAGAAACAAGAAGTGGCAGATCTGAATGACAATGACTTTAAACTTTTAGATGTCCGTTTCTTAGATAAAACATCATTTGCAACAGAGCAGTGTAGAAATGTTACATCCAATATGGCTGAGTTAACAAAAAAATCATTATTTAAGGCAATCGGATTATTAGAAGTTTATGATGAGAAGGTCGCTAATGAGATTCGTGAGATGGAAAATAAAGTGGACAAGTACGAAGATGAACTCGGATCTTATCTCGTTAAATTAAGTAGTAAAAGTCTCTCGGAAAAAGAGTCAAGAACCATATCTATTTTATTGCATTGTATTGGCGATTTTGAGCGTATATCCGACCATGCAATTAATATCATGGAAGCTGCCAAAGAGATGCATGATAAGAAAATGAATTTTTCAGAAGAAGCTTGGAAAGAAATCACTGTTTTTTCCGATGCAATCAAAGAAATTGTAACTACGTCCATTCAAGTGTTCGAGACAGAAAATATTGCCCTTGCAACTACAGTTGAGCCATTGGAAGATGTAATTGATAGTTTAAATGAAAGTTTGAAAAAGCGACATATTAAACGTCTTACTTCTGGAAAATGTACCATTGAACTAGGTTTTGTTTTATCTGACTTAATTAATAATTATGAAAGAGTTTCAGATCATTGCTCTAACATTGCATTATGGGTACTTCAGTCAAAAGAAAATGGATTAGAGACTCACGAATATATAGATAAGATAAAGCATGAAGAAAATGACGAATTTAAAGCACAATATAAACAATTTAAAGACAAATATTTATTACCAAAATATTAGTTGTTAGATAATTAATAAATTAATATGTGATAAATTGTTCTAATATAAAAATAGGCGCTGGAAGATTCCAGCGCCTAAATCATATTCTTGGTATATAATTATGATTCAAACTTATTTTATTTCTCTTAAAATCTCTCGTTATAAAATTCTTCGATCAGTTGATCTATATAAGATTCATCTAATTCTCCGAATTCACCAACAATGTATTCCTTCATACGTTCCGTCTTATTAAAGAAATTAACTTCATCAGAAAGACTATCATCGTGAATGGTCTGTAGTAATTCTTCTGTGATGTTAGCTTCTAGAAAACGGTTAATTTCGGTGGTCATCATATCTTCTTCACCAATCTCAGTTTTAACAACTGTTGATTTTTTATGAGAGGAGATACCAACTACGATAAACCCAATTACCATTCCTGTCATAATAATCAGCGATAAGGGATTTCCTAAAATACTAAGTGGTGTAAGGATGTTTAAGATTACAAATATAAGACCAGCAATACCGAAACCAATAAAGGTATAAGATGTAAACTTTAAGTCGTTGTATTGATCTTGTTTTTTTACATAGGTTGAGCTTGCATTGGTTCTTAAATTTATTGTCTTTTCTAGAAGAATTTCTTCCTGTTCCGCTGGTTGTTCTGATAGCGTTTCTTGTGATTCCTCCATGTTTTCTACATCTACAACATCACTAGGATTTTCCATAGATGTATGGATAGAAGAGTCATCTAAAGATTCATCCAGTTCATCCACTAGGTCAAGATTAGGCTCTAAAATAGCTTCTTCCTGTAGTTCTATCTCAGATGTAAGTTTATCTTTCTCTTTTAATCTATTTTCTTGTTCAACAAGATAAAAAGCCTGAAATAGTTTTTTTGTCTGTTTTTCTTCTTCCTTGGCAACTGATACAGTCCAAACGTTTTCTTCTTCATTAAATTCTTTAATCGCAGTTTTTACATTAGAGTAATCCAAGAAATCCAAAAGACGAGTGGCCACTTCCTCTTTTTCCATAGAACCTAAAGGAATCAGTTCCACTTCTTTTGATAATTCCTCCACAAGCTGCGCGCCACAATCTGCACAAACAGTAATGCCTTCTCTGTATTCCATTTTACATTTTTCACACCATGCCATAACTTATCACCCCTCAATTATTTTTTAAATGGGCGCCCTAACAGCGCCCAAAAATGTTTTATCTATTTAACCTTATTCCTGTACTTTAAAAAGATGATAAGCTTTTTTGCCTTTTTTTACAAGTAAGACACCATCTGCATTAAAGTCATTAGAAGTGAATTTGCGATCGAATTCGTCACATTTTATGTCATTGACAGAAACTCCACCTTGTTGAATATTTCTTCTAGCATCAGATCTAGAAGATGCCATTTTAGCATCTACTAACATTGTGATTAAATCAACGCCTTCTGCCCACTGAGTAGCAGTGTAAGCAGTAGTAGGCATATCCTCTGTTTTCATGTTTCCACCAAACAATGCACGAGCAGCTTCTTGTGCTTTGACAGCTTCTTCTTCTCCATGAACAATCTTTGTAATCTCAAATGCAAGCACTTCTTTTGCTGTATTAATCTCAGCATCTTTAAGAGCGCCAAGACGTCTTACTTCATCCATAGGAAGGAAAGTAAGAAGACCAAGACATTCTTCCACTTTAACATCTTCAATGTTTCTCCAGTATTGATAGAACTCATAAGGAGATGTCTTGTCCGGATTCAACCATACAGCACCTTTCATGGTTTTACCCATTTTGATACCTTCGCTAGTAGTTAATAATTTAAAGGTCAATCCGTATGCTGGTTTACCCTCTTTACGTCTGATTAGGTCAACACCACCAAGGATATTGGACCATTGATCATTACCACCTAACTGCATGGTACAATCATATAATTTATTTAATTTCCAGAAGTCATAAGACTGCATTAACATGTAGTTGAATTCGAAGAAGGTAAGTCCTTTTTCCATTCTTTGTTTATAACATTCTGCAGTTAACATTTTATTTACAGAGAAATGGATACCAATTTCTCTTAAGAATTCCACATAATTTAATTCCAATAACCAATCTGCATTGTTAGCGATAATAGCATTATCATTATCAAAATCAATGTATTTGGATAACTGTTTATAGAAGCAATCCGCATTATGCTGAATCGTTTCTTTGGTCATTATAGTTCTCATATCGGATTTACCAGTTGGATCACCTATCATAGTAGTACCACCACCTAACAGAGCGATAGGGCGGTGACCAGCACGTTGCATATGCATCATAGCCATTACAGTAAGAAAATGACCTGCTGTTAAACTATCTGCAGTTGCATCAAATCCTATATAAAAGGTAACCTTCTCCTTACCCAATAATTCTTTAATTTCATTTTCATGTGTTGTTTGTTCAATGAATCCACGTTCTAATAAAATATCATATACATTTGTAGACATTTTCTTTCCTCCTATTAAAAGTTATGACCGTCCATTATTTGGTCATAGTTCCTTGATATCGTAACATAACGAAAGAGGAAATTCAAGGACCGTTTTATTCATACTTATACATTTTGGCAGTCGCTTCTTCGAATGTTTCTATCATATCATCACACCAGGTATCAAATTCTGAGTCAGCCTTTTGTAGTTCCTCCTGGCTTAAAATATACTCAATTGCTCGACGAACACCTTGATCAAACCGTACGGTAGCAGTAAAGTCAGGGACAGCTCGTTTGATTTTGGCGTTATCAAAGATAACAGAATGGGCTTTATCACCTAATAAACCACCTTCTAAATCTTCATAATGTTTTGCTAATACATCAGATGGGATATGAACGATATCAGGCTTCACGCCAAGTGCATCTCCAATAATTTCGTAGATCTGATTCCATGTAAGACTTTCATCACTGGTAATATGATAAGTTTCCCCGATTGCATGGGAATTACCCATAATGCCAACAAATGCTTTGGCAAAATCAGTGTTATGAGTTAGTGTCCATAATGAATTACCATCGCCATGAACAATTACTTTTTTCCCTTTTAAGATACGATTTAGGACAGAATAGGAACCGTTTTTGCCATGTACAGCAACTGGAACCGAACGATCACCATAGGTATGACTTGGTCTGATAATGGTAATTGGAAAACCAGATTCTCTATATTTCTTCATTAAGAATTCTTCACAAGCAATCTTATTACGTGAATATTCCCAGAATGGATTGGCTAACGGTGTACTTTCAGTAATCACTGGACTGGATAACGGTTTTTGATAAGCAGATGCGGAGCTTATGAAAATATATTGTTTTGTCTTATCTTTAAATAAGCGATAATCGCGTTCTACAGCAGTAGTGTCAAAGGCAATGAACTCAGCAACCACATCAAATGTCATATCTTTGATTTTTTCCATGACTTCTGCTTCATTATAAATGTTTGCTGTGATCTGTTTGGCGCCTTTTGGTATTAGATCGGAATGACTTCCTCTATTTAACAGATATAATTCTATTCCTTTTTCCACTGCTAAGGCTGAAATAGCTGTGCTAATTGTTCCGGTTCCTCCAATAAATAATACTTTCATATAAATCATCCTTTCTATTTGTGGTTATAATTCGTTTGAATGGGGGGTCATAAGTCTAATGCAAGTTATGTTCATGAATGTGATTACAAATAGATTCATTTGGTCGCCTTACCTTCCTAGGCATATTTGCTTTTGAGCCTCAGGACGTGGTAAAAATGACGCATAAGCAGGCGTCTTTTTTACCTGAGTCTCAAGACAAATATATACGCCGTCGTCAGCCGGTCTAACCAAGCTGAATCTATTTGTAATCACATTCATGCATTCAGGTTGTAGAGACTTATGACATCTAAAACTTTACATTCATAGATATTTCTATAGCATATAATTATCATAGTACAGAATTACGTACTAGTCGATATGTTTATTTATATATTTTTTGTATTATCTTTGTTTTCGAACCTATGCTTGTTTGAAGTTGGCATAATGAAATTCTTTTTCTTATATAATAGTAGTGAATAGAGGAACAGTTGAAGTAAATGAATAATTATGAAAGGACGTGGGTTGTTTTATGCAGGGTAGTGTGGATGAAAGATTGAGAAGAGCTGATATGATTAAGCAGGCGAGAGAAAGTTTTAATCATCATGCGAATCATAGTGCTAGTCAGAGTAAATTTAATGTGGCAGTAAGTGAGAATATAGAGACGGAGGTTACTTATAAGTGGAAGTCATTTATGGTACGTACAATTATTGGAGCTATTTTGTTCTTATTTGTTCTTTGTGTGGATCAAATGTCCATTTCTTATAATGATCTTAAGAGTAGTTCTATAAAGGAGATTATTGAGACGAACCAGACTGTTGAGACTATTCAGGAATCAACTGCCAATTTTGCGAAGGAAAAAATAATTCCCGTTTTCCATAGACTTTGGTAATCGGATTGTGTTATAATTTCAGACGATAAAGGTAGATAATTAGCATAATAAAAGAGGTTTTTAAGGATAACCCTTTTAACATAGGAGAATTTATGAGAAAATTAGCACTATCCGATGAAGTATTATTAACCATAGAAAAACCTGCTAGATACATTGGCGGAGAGATTAACATGGCAGTGAAAGACCCATCTAAAGTAGATGTACGTTTTTGTATGTGCTTTCCAGATGTGTATGAGATAGGTATGTCTCATTTGGGTATTCAGATTTTATATGATATGTTTAATCGAAGAGAAGATACTTACTGTGAACGAGTATATTCTCCTTGGGTGGATTTAGACAAGGTGTTAAGAGAAACCAAGACGCCATTATTTGCATTGGAATCACAGGATCCAATTAAAGACTTTGATTTTCTTGGTATTACGTTACAATATGAAATGTGTTATACCAACATCTTGCAAATACTTGATTTGTCAGGGATTCCGATATACTCCAAAGAAAGAACACAGGATGACCCTATCGTAATTGGTGGAGGGCCATGTTCCTATAATCCAGAACCAATCGCTGACTTTTTTGATTTGATCTACATTGGTGAAGGTGAAACAGTGTATTCCCAGTTACTGGACGCTTATAAAGAAAACAAGAAAAAGAATGGTTCCAGAACTGAATTTCTAGAAATGGCTGCCCAGATCGAGGGAATTTATGTTCCTTCTTTTTATGATGTTACTTATAAGGAAGATAACACAATTGCTTCCTTTACAAAAAATAATGAGCATGCCAAAGATTCTATCAATAAGCAAGTGGAGATGGAATTAAGCAATACTTTTTATCCGGACAAGCCATTGGTTCCTTATATTAAGGTGACACAAGATAGGGTTGTTTTAGAGATTCAAAGAGGTTGTACAAGAGGGTGTAGATTCTGTCAAGCAGGAATGATCTATCGCCCAATACGTGAGCGTGACCTAGAATTTTTAAAAGAACAGGCATATAAGATGCTTCGTGCTACCGGACATGAGGAGATATCCCTCAGTTCTTTAAGCTCCAGTGATTATACGTATCTTCAAGAATTAGTGTACTTTTTAATCGAAGAATTCAGAAAAGATGGAGTGAATATTTCCTTACCTTCTCTTCGTATTGATGCCTTTGCGTTGGATGTAATGAGCAAAGTGCAGGATGTAAGAAAAAGTAGCTTAACATTTGCTCCAGAAGCTGGTTCACAGCGACTTCGTGATGTAATTAATAAAGGATTAACAGAAGAAATCATATTAAAAGGCGCTATGGATGCATTTCAGAGTGGATGGAACCGAGTAAAACTATATTTTATGCTGGGCCTTCCAACGGAGACAGAAGAGGATATTGAAGGAATTGCAGTATTATCTGACAAAATAGCAAGAGAATATTATACCATTCCGAAACAAGAGCGTAATGGAAAAGTTAATATAGTTTCAAGTACCTCATTCTTTGTTCCAAAACCATTTACTCCATTTCAATGGTCTAGAATGGCTACTAGTGAAGAATTTTTAGATAAACAAAGATTCCTTCACCACAAAATGAAAGAACAGCTTAATTATAAGAGCATTAAATATAACTGGCATGAAGCAGAACTGACCATGTTAGAAGGAGTTTTTGCTAGAGGCGATCGTAAAATTAGTAAAGTAATTTATGATGCTTACCAGTCAGGATGTCTATATGATTCCTGGTCTGAACACTTCCATTACAATAAATGGATGGAAGCATTTGAACAAAATGAAATTGATCCGTTCTTTTACACCAGTAGAGAGCGTGATTTTGATGAAGTTTTACCATGGGATTACATTGACGTGGGAGTAACAAAGCAATTCTTAATACGTGAATATGAGAATGCCAAGTCTGCTACAGTGACGCCAAACTGCAGACAGAATTGCAGTGGATGTGGTGCAGCTTCGTTTGGTGGCGGTGTTTGTTTTGAAGAAAGAGGTGCACAGTAGTGAAAGCGAGAATTAAATTTACCAAAGCAGGTTCCATGAAATTTGTTGGACATTTAGATATCATGCGTTATTTCCAGAAAGTATTCCGTAGAAGTAATCTTCCAGTGGCTTATTCTCAAGGATTTAATCCGCATCAAATATTATCCTTCGCAGCACCATTAGGGGTTGGATTAACCAGTGATGGAGAATATTTAGATTTACAAATTAATTCATATGAAGCCAGTGCTACCATGATGGAGCAGATTAATGCGCAAATGAATGATGAGATTAAAGTTGTCAGTTTTAGACAAGTAGAAGATGATAGCAAACCATCTATGTCCATGGTGGCTGCCGCAGATTATATCGTGTCAGTCAAAGATGGTTATACGATTTGTGATCAATTCGTGGAACAATTTATGGAGTTTGTAAAAAGAGATTCCATCACAATTATGAAGAAAACCAAAAAGAGTGAAAAGGAAATGGACATCAAACCTTATCTTTATCATGTGGCTTCTGAAAAAAGTCAATTTGAAGCAATGGTTGGACATGCAAGTAGTGATGAATCAGCAGAACAATATGAAAATGGAGCAAAGGTATATCTTCAATTAACTACGGGTAGTGTAATAAATGTAAAACCTGAATTGGTTATGGAGGCATTCTGCAATCATATTGGAGTCGAATATAATGAATTTGCTTATCAGGTACATCGTATGGAGATGTATGCAGATTTAAATGCAGAAAAAGGACAAGTCAATGCCAATGATGGAGATGTGACAAGAAATCTGGTACCTTTAGATCTGTTAGGGAAGGACTTCGAATAATCAGAGGTAAAATATGGACAATAGATTAATAATTACTAAACAAAAGAATTATATCATTTCTTCCTTCTTTGAAGGAAAAGATATGGTGCAAATTAATATGGAACAGGAAGAAACGGAAACGTTACTTGGGAACATTTATCTCGGTAAAGTGAAAAATATCGTAAAAAATATTAATGCGGCGTTTGTGGAGCTTTCCGGTGGTGTTATGGCATATCTTTCCTTAAATGAGAATAAGAATCCTATTTTCGCCAATGCAAAAAAGAATACGTTAATACAAATTGGTGATGAAATTATCGTTCAAGTATTAAAAGAAAATATTAAGACAAAAGCCCCAGTAGTAACTACCAACCTTAATATTACAGGTAAGTATGTAGTGTTAACTCGTGGTAAGACGAACTTGTCACTGTCTAGTAAAATACAAAATGAATCAGAGAGAAAACGTTTAAAAAATATACTATTAGATTACCAAAATGAAGAGTATGGCATTATTATGAGAACCAACGCAGAATATGCCAAGAAGGAATTTATTCAGAAAGAAATCAGTAATTTGATAGCGATCTATGATAATATTAGGACATATGGAATCCACAAAGATCGATTTTCCCTACTTTTCCAGGCACCACCAGGATATATCTGTGATATTCGTGATGGTTTTTCAGGAAATCTAGACGAAATAATAACAGATGATAAAGATATCATGGAAGAAATGACAGTTTATCTTACTAATTATCAAGCAGAAGACTTGCAAAAATTACGTTTTTATGAGGATGAACTCCTTTCTTTAAGTAGTCTGCATGGTATTCAGACAAAATTAGAGAAGGCATTGCAAGAAAAAGTTTGGTTGAAAAGTGGTGGCTATCTGGTGATTCAACCAACCGAAGCACTGGTAGTAATCGATGTAAATACGGGGAAGGCAGTAGCAGGTAAAAAACAGGTTCAGGAAACTTTTTTTAAGATGAATCAAGAGGCTGCCATAGAAATTGCTAGACAAATAAGATTGCGGAATCTTTCGGGTATCATAATCGTGGATTTTATCGATATGGAATCAGATGATAATAAAAATGAATTAATGAACGAATTGGAGAAGTTACTAAAAAGAGATCCAACTAAAACAGTTGTAGTAGATATGACGGCACTTGGTCTTGTAGAGATTACAAGAAAAAAAGTTAGAAAACCGTTACATGAGCAATACAAAGGAGTTTGATTCGAATGATAAAAACCAATGTGATGCGTCTGTTAGATCAGGCTAACATTCAATATAGAACTATGGAATATGAAGTGGATGAAGATAATCTGGCAGGAGAACATGTGGCAGAACAGATTCATATGCCAACGGAACAAGTATTTAAAACCTTAGTTGCCAAAGGAGAAAAGAAGGGAATTATGGTGTTTTGTATTCCTGTAAATACAGAGCTTAATCTAAAAAAAGCAGCTTCTTTTGTTAGTGATAAAAAAATTGAGATGATACACGTGAAAGATCTCTTGAATTTAACTGGTTATATACGGGGTGGTTGTTCTCCTGTTGGAATGAAGAAAAGATTTCCTACTTTTATTGATGAGACAGCTATCTTATTTGATGAGATCAGCATTAGTGCAGGTGTTAGAGGTTGTCAGATAATTCTATCACCAAACGATTTGATTCCGTATATACAAGCAACCCAAGGAGATCTAACAGAGTAGTCTGGAAAGTATGTTATAATCAAAATTGGTTTTCATTTACCAAGATAAGGTTAATTTCTCTTATTTTGGTAGTGAAAACCTAATTTTTTTGATAAAATGACACATTTATAACAAGTTTTTGGTTTATTATGGACAAGTAACATGAAAAGTGGCAATTTTAGAAAGGACATCAGATGAAATGCATCAAATAATCTACGCACGAAACAAGAACAATTACAAAAGAATACTTCCATTTATTATAAAAATAATGTTTATTATAGCAATGATATTTCTTCCAGTTACTACCGCATTTGCAGCTGGATTAAAAGTTCAATATGATGGAAAAACAGTAAGCTTTACAGGACAACAAGCAACCGTTAAAGTGGATGGGAAGACCATTAGTAATGGACAAACTCCAGGGTTAGTAATCAACGATTATACTATGGTTCCTTATGATACTATTTTTAAATCCGGTTTAGGTGCCACATGTTCCTATGATTCCAAAAAAGGAATAGTTAAAATAAAGAAAAATGATATTACCATTCAAATGACAGTTGGTAAGACAACTGCTTATGTGAATGGACAAAAAGTTACACTTCCAATTGCACCCAAAAAGGTAAAGTATTATTCAGCTGGTAAAACGAAGGTAGTTGTTCCAGCACAATATGTTGCTACTAAGTTAGGTTATCAATATTCTTGGATTAATAATTCGAAAACAGCATTGACGATTGTGATGACAAGTCCTTTCCGTATATATTATGATTCAAAGTGGTATAACTATAATTCTACATTAGGTAAGGTGAGTGTAGATGGTAAATCAGTTAATGTAACGAGTATGCCAAGTTTATTGATTAATAATACAGCATTGGTACAAGCAAAATCAGTGTTTTATTATTCTTCAATAGGTGCTTCCTATAAAATAGATAAAGAGAAGAACACGTTAACGTTAAGTAAAGGCAATAATACGGTAGTTATTTCTTTGGGTACGAACAAAGCAATTGTGAATGGGAAAGCCATCACTATGGAAACTTCTTCTGAAGTTATAAAGAATGGAAAGACAGGTTACTATTATATTATGGTTCCTGCACGTTTTGTCTCAAATAGTCTAGGATATGATTATAGCTGGAATAGTAGCACCAAAACCTCGGTGATAACAACTAGGGTTCCAGAAAAAGAAAGTTCCGTATATTTTAATCTAAATTCATTAGAAGGAACCAACACGTCAGATATAAATTATAATTATATTACTAACGTTACAGCTGGGTATGATACTACAACAAAGAAAGATTATTTCACGGTTACCGCGCTAAATCCGATTACACCTATTATTAATACAGATAATACAACTACAGTTACGTTAGATTATCCTGGTACAATTAATAATATTGGTGAGCAGATACAAGCATTAACCAATAGTTCCTACATACAATCTGTTACCGTTACTTCAACCTTGGATCAACATGTTCTTATTACGATAGTAAAGAATAAGGACGTATTGTTCCAGACCGTAGAAAATGGAAATCAAACTACCATTTCCTTTGGTGGAGAGAAAAAGAAGATTAAGATTGCAATTGATGCTGGTCACGGTAAATATACAGCTGGTAAACGTACCCCTAAAATGCCAGTAGATATTGATTTTGAAGGTGATGGAATCATAGATATTAAAAAAGGTGAATCCATTACAGAACATATTGCTAATGTTGGTGTAAGCAAGTATTTAGCTGAGGAATTAGAGCGATGTGGATTTGAGGTATATAAATCAGCATTTGGTGATACCGATGTTCCATTAACAGAGCGTCAAGCAAACATTAAAAACGCCAATTGCGATTACTCCATTAGTGTTCACTTTAATGCATCTGGGGATGGTAAGACATTTAACAGCGGACAGGGAGTGGAAGTGTATTATCATAAAACCGCTGCCAATGCGGGTGATGGAAAAGCATTAGCGCAGGCGCTACAAGAGGAATTAGTGGAAGGAACGGAACAGTTAGATCGTGATATTAATAGTGCATCTTTAGCAATGACGAATGCATCTGTTATGGATACCATTGCCAGTGTACTTGTGGAATGTGCATTTATGACCAATGAAAATGAAGCGATTAATATGATGGGAAAAGCTTCCTTCTGGAAAGAAACAGCGCAAGATATCGCAAGAGGAATGTGTAACTACTTAGGGGTTACTTATATTCCAGAATAAGAAAAGTAAGAAAAAAGTAAAGTCTTATAGCCTGCTTTGTGTTAAAATAAGGAAGATTATTTCACTTAATTTAACAGAAAGCAGGTTTTTTCTATGGAACAAAAAACAAGTAGTTTCAAAGGATTCATCAGTGGAGGAACACTTAAAATCATTGCAATTGTTTCCATGCTCATTGATCATACAGCGGCCGTTTTGGTTGACCCTAGTACTGTGCAATATACAATCATGCGTGATATTGGAAGATTGGCATTTCCTATTTTTTGTTTTCTTTTAGTAGAGGGATTTCTACATACAAGAGATGTAAAGAAATATGTAATTCGATTAGGACTGTTTGCATTGATCTCGGAAGTACCGTTTGATTTGGCTTTTGCCAATAGCATATTTAATATGAATCATCAAAATGTGTTCTTTACCTTATTTATTGGACTATTGGTATTAGTAACGATCAAACAATTTGAGCATAATAAGATTATAGTAGTGCTTTCTATTATAATAGGTTGTTTGGCAGCGTTGTTTTTACAAACTGATTATAGTTATTTTGGAATATTAATGATTTTGTTTTTCTACCTATATCAAAAAGAACAAGTTACAAGGGCTATTACCGTAATACTATTAAATGTAGTTTTAGGGCAGCCGATAGCAGGTTTATCCTTAATACCAATCAGTCTATATAATGGTAAGCGTGGAATTTCCTTAAAATACTTATTTTATATTTTTTATCCAGCACATATATTAATCTTATATTTTGTCCGATTATATGCTTGACAAATAATGGTGCCTATGATACACTAATTCAGTGTGCCGCACAACGAGGTTTCAGAACCATTGTTCTGATGCAAGATCTGTTTTTAAATAGACACCATAGTTGGCGAGTAATGATAATAGGAGGTGCCATATGTACGCAATTATAGCAACAGGTGGTAAACAGTACAAAGTAGCTGAAGGCGATATCATTAACGTAGAAAAGCTTGGAGTAGAAGCTGGTGAAACTGTTACATTTGATCAAGTGTTAGTTGTGAATAAAGGAGAATTAGCTGTAGGTAATCCAACCGTAGCTGGAGCGTCTGTTACTGCATCAGTAGTAAAAGATGGAAAAGGCAAAAAGGTTATTGTTTACAGATATAAGAGAAAATCCGGATATCACAAGAAAAACGGACACAGACAACAGTTTACTCAAGTTAAAATTGAAAAAATCAACGCATAATAGGCAAATTATATGATTATAATATCTATTAATAAAAATGCTGAAGGTGTTTGTAATGGATTTCGCGTAGAAGGTCATGCTGGATACGCAGATCATGGACAGGACATAATATGTGCCGCTGTTTCCATGCTTGTTATAAATACCATCAATTCCATAGAACAGTTTACAGAAGATGTGTTTGATGTACAGACCAACGAAGAAACTGGATTAATTGAATTGAAGATGATTTCATCAATCAGTAATGAATCTGTGTTGTTACTGAATTCTCTCATTCTTGGCTTACAAGGTGTAGAAGAGAATTACGGTACTAGTTACATTAAAATCAAAAAATAGAAGTATGTATAACATACTTGTACTTATATTCGAGGAGGTGTAAGACTATGTTAAGATTGAACCTTCAGTTTTTCGCTCATAAAAAGGGAGTTGGTTCTACTAAGAATGGTAGAGACTCTGAATCTAAGAGATTAGGTGCGAAAAGAGCAGACGGACAATTCGTTTTAGCTGGTAATATTCTTTACAGACAACGTGGTACTAAAATTCACCCAGGCGTAAATGTTGGTCGTGGTGGAGATGATACTTTATTTGCTTTAGTAGACGGTGTTGTAAGATTTGAAAGAAAAGGAAGAGACAAGAAGCAAGCTTCTGTTTATCCTGTTGAAGCAAAATAGTAAGAACAATACCTATCAGTAGGTACTTTATTGTTCGTAGATAGGCCCCAAATTCTTGATTATCGCGGTTGTTGCCTGCACATATTTGGTGAATACAAGAGTGTTTGCGCAAGCTTGTATGCACCCAATAGCTGTATGGGAACCCAACCGCGTCTTAATATCATTGATTTGGGGCTTTTAGTATAAAGGAGATTAAACATGTTTGCAGATAGTGCCAAAATTTATATTCGCTCAGGTAAAGGTGGCGATGGACACGTTAGTTTTCGTCGAGAAATTTACGTTCCAGCTGGTGGACCGGATGGTGGCGACGGCGGAAAGGGCGGTAGTTTAATATTTGAAGTGGATGATGGTATTAATACACTAAATGAATTCCGTCATGTTCGTAAATACTGCGCTGGGGATGGTGAACCAGGTGGTAAAAGAAATTGTCATGGTGCTGATGGAGCGGATTTAATTGTTAAAGTTCCTGCAGGAACAGTAATTAAAGATGCAGAAACAGGAAAAGTGATTACCGATATGTCACATGAAAATCGCCGTGAAGTAATATTAAGAGGTGGTAATGGTGGAAAAGGTAATCAACATTATGCAACTCCTACCATGCAAGTCCCAAAATATGCACAACCAGGTAAACCATTTCTTGAGATGAATGTTATTTTGGAATTAAAGGTGATCGCAGATGTTGGATTAGTTGGTTTCCCTAATGTTGGTAAATCAACATTTCTTTCTAGAGTAACCAATGCCAAACCAAAGATTGCTAACTATCATTTTACTACGTTAAATCCAAACTTAGGAGTTGTTGACTTAGAGGGAACAGATGGTTTTGTAATTGCGGATATTCCTGGTCTAATCGAAGGGGCATCCGAAGGAATCGGATTAGGACATGAATTCTTAAAACACATTGAACGTACCAAAGTCATCATTCATATGGTAGATGCTGCTTCTACAGAAGGAAGAGATCCAATTGAAGATATCAAGATTATCAATGGAGAATTAGAGGCATATAATCCAGAGTTATCTAAAAAACCTCAAGTAATTGCTGCTAATAAAATTGATGTTTTCTATGGCGATGAAGAAGAAACAACAATCACTTTATTAAGAGAAGAATTCGAACCAAAGGGAATTAAAGTATTTCCAATTTCGGCTGTAAGTGGAAAAGGCCTGAAAGAATTATTATATCATGTTAAGGAACTGTTAAATGAATTAGATGATGCTCCTGTTGTTTTTGAAAAAGAATACTTCCCAGAAACAATGAGCTGGAATAATGAACCGTACACTGTACAAAGGTCAGAAGATAATCTATATGTGGTGGAAGGACCAAGAATAGAGAGAATGCTTGGTTATACAAACTTAGATTCTGAAAAAGGATTTGACTTCTTCCAACGCTTCTTAAGAGAGAATAAGATTATCGATGAACTAGAAGCGCTTGGTATTCAAGAAGGCGACACTGTTAAAATGTATGATCTACAGTTCGATTATTATAAATAGAACGGAGGTAGTCAAATGACAAGTAAACAAAGAGCATATTTAAAAGGTTTAGCAATGAATATGGATGCTATCTATCAAGTTGGTAAAGCAAGCTTAACGCCTGAGATTACACAAGGAATTAGTGAAGCATTAGAAGCAAGAGAGTTGATTAAGATTAGTGTTTTGAAAAACTGTCTAGATGATCCAAGAGAAATTGCGCAAGTAGTTGCGGAAAGAACGGGATCAGAAGTGGTACAAGTGATTGGTAAAAAATTTGTATTATATAAACCAAATAAAACAAAACCCAAAATTGTTCTTCCATAAAATAAAGCAGGTACATGCGAATGAAATATAATAGAAAAGTTGGAATCATGGGTGGCACATTTAACCCAATTCATATTGGACATCTAATTATGGCAGAAAATGCTTATGAACAATTTGAATTGGATGAAGTTATTTTTATGCCATCTAAAAATCCACCTCATAAATTGAATCAAGTTATCATTTCAGATTCCCATAGATTAAATATGGTAAGAGAAGCGATCAATGACAATCCGCACTTTTCCATCTCTACCCTTGAAATAGATCGAGAGGGAATTACTTATACAGCTGATACATTGCGTACGTTAACTGAGGAAAATCCTAATACAGAATACTATTTTATC
The DNA here is from genome assembly GCA_023420935.1 of Bacillota bacterium. Taxonomy (GTDB): domain Bacteria; phylum Bacillota; class Clostridia; order Lachnospirales; family Lachnospiraceae; genus Mobilisporobacter. The sequence goes on from JAEZUR010000144.1 coordinate 34,831, forward strand.
ATTGGTGCAGACTCTTTTTTTCAAATTGAAACATGGAAAGAGCCAGAAGTAATATTTTCCTTGTCTCATATCATAGCAGCATCTAGATATCAATTATCTGAGGAAGCTATGCAAGAGCAGGTTATGCATTTATCTAATAAGTTTAAAGGAAAGATTGATTTACTAAGCAGTCCTACGATTGAATTATCCTCAAAAGCCATTCGTACCAGAATGGAAGAAGGGAAATCTGTAAAATATTATGTACCTGCTCAGGTATATCGTTATATTTTAGAGAACAGACTATATATCTAAGAACATGTTAGTACAAGAAAGTGGATTATCTATGGCATATAATTTTATTGAGATTCAAGAAGAATTAAAGAAGGAATTGACGAAGAAACGATTTCAACATACTTTGGGCGTAGAGCATACAAGCGCATGCCTTGCTATGCGTTATGAAGCCGATATGGTAAAGGCTCAGATTGGCGGTTTGTTGCATGATTGTGCAAAATGTTTATCAGAACAAGAGATTTTATTGCGCTGTAAAGCTGCTAACCTTGTGATTACAGAAGTAGAAGAAAGAAATCCTTATCTTTTACATGCGAAACTTGGTGCCAAGATTGCCAACGAAAGATATGGTATTAAAGATTCCGAGGTTTTAAGCACAATCATATGTCACACAACTGGAAAGCCCAATATGACTCTTCTTGAGAAAATTGTATTTGTTGCAGATTATATTGAACCAGCCAGAAAGGAAATACCTGGACTTTCTGAAATAAGAAAACTTTCTTTTATAGATTTAGATAAAACAGTGTATCAAATTTTAAAAAACACCTTATCTTATTTAAATGGTGATTCTAATGGTAAGGAAATTGACCCTTTAACAGAAAAAGCATATGAATATTATAAGGAAATCATTGAGAAAAAAGGAGAGTAAACACAATGAATAGTTCAAAGGAAATGGCTAAAATAGCGTATGCTGCTTTAGATGAAAAAAAAGGTGAAGATATCAAGGTAATTGAAGTTGCAGATATAACAATACTTGCAGATTACTTTATTATAGCAAACGGAACCAACAGTTCTCAAGTACAAGCGCTAGTTGATAATGTAGAAGAAGCATTGCATAAAGGCGGTTATGAACCAAAACGTATTGAAGGTATTAAAAATACTAGCTGGGTTTTACTTGATTACGGCGATGTTATTATTCATATTTTCTCAAAAGAAGATCGATTATTCTATGATTTAGAGAGAATCTGGAGAGATGGTAAAGATATTTCAAAAGAACAATTAGAGCAATTATAAAATTTTCTATTATATAAAGTGTTCATAAAGAAAGGGTTGTGCTTGTTAGCACAACCCTTTCTATGTAAATAAGGAATATTCGCTTATTATTGATATCTTCGGTATAATCCAATAACTTTTCCTAATATGGAAAGATCAGTTACTATAATAGGATCCATGGTATCATTTTCTGGTTGTAATCTAAAATATCCAGCTTCTTTATAGAATGTCTTTACGGTAACAGAATCATCTATTAATGCAACGACCATATCTCCATTATTAGCAGAAGGCTGTTTTTGTACTAATACTTTATCGCCATCAAAGATTCCAGCATTGATCATGCTTTCTCCTTTTACTTTTAACATAAAAATATCTTTATTTGGTAAGTCTTCCGATAATAATGGAAAATAACCATCAATATTTTCAACTGCTAAGATTGGTTGGCCAGCAGTTACGGTACCTAAAATTGGTATATTAACAATATCTCTTCTGGTAAGATTAAAATCTTCATCCATGATCTCGATTGCTCTTGGTTTCGTTGGGTCTCTACGAATATAACCATTCTTCTCAAGAGTTTCCAAATGAGAGTGTACGGAAGAGGTTGATTTTAAACGAACTGCTTCACAGATTTCACGGACAGCAGGGGGATACCCTTTGTTTAAAATCTGAGATTTGATATATTCTAAAATTTCTCTTTGTTTTGAACTTATTTTGCCATAACTCATGCGATATTCCTCCAATATTTATTTAAATTAATTATAACACATTGTATTTTGCTGTGTCAAACGAATGTTCGTGGTTTTGGCAAAAAACCGAACAAACATTTGCAAAAAACTGTTGACAGCCAAATGTTTGTTCGATATAATAACAAATAGAAACAAGTGTTCGTATCAAGTGTTCGATTTTATGGAGGGGTTTTTATGAAAGAGAAAAAGAATCTTGCTGTTAGTATATTGGTTATTCTATCTATTTTAATCATTAGTATCACTGTAGTATCAAAGACTGTAATCGCTTCGAATCAGAGTGTTGAGCGTTCAAAAGTAATTACAAGTATACAGATTGAGCGTGGAGATACATTATGGGATATAGCGGATCGCTATTATACGGAAGAAGAATATGACGATGTAAGTGAATATATATCTGAGATTAAAAAATGCAATGGTTTATCATCTGATACGATACATGAAGGACAGTATTTAATTGTTCCACATTTTATTCCTGTAAGTACCAGTTAATCCTATAAGTACCAGTAAAATATAATAAATCCAAATATTTTGGATTTATTTGTCTATATTGACACAATTTTACCATGTTTTATCAATAGTATATAGAATATAAAAACTATTAGATGAAGGGTGATCGTGTGTACCAAAAATTTCAAAAAATAATTTTATGCTTATTCATTGCTTTGCTGCTGTGGCTTATTCCAAGTGAGACAAGTTTTGCAGCTGCGGAATACTTGTTAACTTATGATGGGAAAACAGTATCTTACACTGGTAAACAGGCATCTGTTCAATTAGATGGAAGTACATTAGCCATGGGAGGAACACCAGGCATATTAATTAACGGATATGCGTTGGTTTCATGTAAGGATATATTTATATCAGGTCTTGGTGTAGATTGTACCTATAATAGTACCACGAAGCTCATTACCATCGAGCAGAATGATGTATTGATTAAAATGGCATTGGGTAGTACCGAAGCTACGGTGAATGGTGTTAAGAAAAAGCTATCCATTGCTCCAAGAAAAGTAAAGTATCATAAGAGTAATACAACTAAAATCTTAGTACCTGCAAGATTTGTAGCAGAATCATTAGGCTATACATATACATGGGATGGCACTATATCTACCATCTCAATTAAAAGTCCTTGGAAGATTTATTATGATAATGGTTGGCATGTATACAATGGAACCCAGGGGAAGGTAACTGTTGATTCTAAGAAAATAGATGTTTCTGCTATGCCTAGTGTAATTATTGATAGTACTGCATTAGTACAGGCAAAAAAGGTATTTCATTTAGGTGTTGGAGCAGACTATATTTTAGATAAGAGCAAGAATACACTAACCTTATCTAAAAATGGGAATACCATAATCATGACACTTGGCAGAGCAAAAGCTATTGTGAATAATAAAGAATATACCATGGATACAGAAGTCCGTGTTATTAAAAATAGTACGAATCAATCTAATTATATTATGGTTCCAGGAAGTTTTGTTGCCAAGCATTTGGGATATTCCTATTCTTGGAGCAAAAGTTCCAAGACTTCTGTTATTAAGACGGTAAAAGAGCAAGATCCAGAGTTAGATGGTGACGAGAATGTATCGAAAAATTATGTAACTTGGACAAGCACAGATGAATCAGTAGATGGTGTTACCTACACTAATTTATTAAAAGGGTTACGTGCGGATTACAGTAATAAAAATGATATCATTACCCTAGAAGGCCTTAGTGCATTGAATGCAACCGTATTAGTTGATAACACTACGTCCTCGCTCATAATTGATATACCAGGTACGATGAACGGAATCGGTGAGAAGTTAGAGCAGTTTGCGGATGGATATTGCATTCAAAGTATTGCAGTTACCTCAATAGATAATGCAACAAGAGTTACAATCCAAAAGTCAAATGATAGTGAGTATTATACCTCAGCGTCAGGTAATAAATTTATGATTATGCTATTTCAAGGTACGAAAGAAAGCTATGGACTACAATTTAATAAACCAGATGAAGTTAAATATACAGCCATTACTCATTCGGATCATTATTATGATAATGAATTTATCATTACTGTACCAGGTAATTACGTAGATTATTATACGAATAACCCTGTTATTATTAATAATGATGTAATAAGTGGCGTTAATGTTACATTAAACAGTTCTGGCAATACAGATATTACTGTAACAACTACTCGATTACAAGGTTATCGATTAAATGACAAAGGTTCTTATATCACTGTTGACATAGGTAATCCAGCTGATATTTATAAAAATATTGTTGTATTAGATGCGGGACATGGCGGAACAGATCCGGGTGCTCAAAAGAGTGGAGTGAGTGAAAAGGATATAAATTTTTCAATCATTTATGAAAAAGCGGAGAAATACTTTAATAGTCCTGATTCCACAGTGAAAGCTTATTGGACAAGAACAACAGATACTTTTGTTACTCTTGATGATAGGGCTGCCTTTGCTGATTCCGTTGGTGCAGATTTATTTATAAGCTTGCATGTTAACTCTTTTAATAAATCGTCCGTTAGTGGAATGGAGATTTATTATTCCCCATCCAATAATGATACCAATCAAGCTGGACTATCAAGTTCTATGCTTGCAGATTATTTTAATTCACAGTTAAAAGGGGATTTAAATTTGGTTAATCACGGACAAGGTGTGAAAACAGCCAAATACGTTGTCGTTCATAAAAATTCGGTTCCTGCAATATTAATAGAATTAGGATTTATTACAAATGAAACTGATTTAGCAAATATGACGGATGAAACGTTCCAAGATAATTTTGCAAAATCAATCTTTACAGCAACGACTGGGGTATTTAATCAGTATCCTTCCGGAAGATAACACGATGATAATTATACACAATGAAAAGAAAATGAGGTTACTGCATGAATCGAAACATTACTAAATTGAAACTAATCATATTAAGCATAATCATGTTAGGTACTTTTCTATTACCAATAACAGCAAGTGCAGCCACAGATAAAACCTTACCTACGATTAAAGTAAAACTCAGCACAGAGGAGCCAACCAATCAATCCATTAAGGTTACTGTAAAAGTTACCGACAAGTCAGGTATTACAAAAGTAAAATATGCAACAGGTAAAAAAACAGCAACTTATTTTAAAACCAATGGTAAAGCATTAAAATTAAGTTCAAAAGGTTTCACTTCTATTACAGTTAAGAAAAATGGTACCTATTCAATTTATGCTATTGATAAAGCAGGTAATGTGAAAATTTATAAACTTACCGTTTCTAACATTGACTTAACAGTGCCTACGCTTACATTGAAGTTAAGTAAGACGACCCCTGTGAATACGAATCTTTCCATTGCTGTAGAAGTATTAGATAGTGAATCAGGTGTAAGTAAAGTTCAATATCTTGATGGAGAATTGACAGAAGCAGACTTTGCAGACAATACAACCGCAACAATCATAAAATTATCAAAAAACAAAGGTAAGTTCACAGTTTCAAAAAATGGTATTTATACTGTAGCTGTAACAGATAAAGCAGGTAATATATCAGTTCAAACAATTAAAGTAAGTAATATAGATAAGGATGTGCCAACCATATCAGCTGATTATACGGTAATGAATCAAACAGCTACCGTTTCATTAAAGACAGAAGATAAAGCATCTGGCGTTGCTCAAATTTTTTATCTAAAAGGAAAAGTGACAGATATTGCATCTGATAAATGGAAAAGTTCAGCAAAGGAAGTTGTGGATTTAAGTAGCTTTACTGTTAACGGTGCTGGAGATTATAGTATTATGGCAATTGATACAGCTGGAAATAAAACAATCTATAATTTTAATGTTGTATTAGAAATGCGTGCAATGTGGATTTCCTATTTGGAGTTTGATAAGTCAAAAAAATATACAGAAAGCCAGTTTCAAGCTTATGTAGATAAAATGTTTGATAACTGTGTTAAATTTAATATGAATTCAGTCATTGTTCAAGTTCGCCCCATGGGAGATGCTATGTACAAATCTGATTATTTCCCGTGGTCTGCTTATGCCTCTGGAACACAAGGAGTGAGTCCAGGATATGATCCATTGGAATATATGGTTTCTGCTGCCCATGATAGAGGTCTTGAAATTCATGCTTGGATTAATCCGTATCGTGTTTCTATATCTGGTACTGATATTGCAAAATTATCTACCGATAACCAAGCTAGAAAATGGAGAAATTCAACGGATTCAGCAAACAAACGAAATGTATTATCCTTTAACTCTAAATTATACTATAATCCTTCTTCTACTGAGGTGCAGAATCTTCTCATCAATGGTGTAAAGGAAATTGTATCGAATTATGATGTGGATGGTATCCATTTTGATGATTATTTCTATCCATCCCTTGGAACTAATTATAAAACTAATTTTGATGCTGCAGAATATGTTGCTTATGTATCAGAATGTACAGAGAATGGTACAACACCTGATTCGATCGTAGTATGGAGACGTAATAACGTTAGTACCATGGTTAAGAAAGTATATAAAGCTATTAAAAAGATTGATCCTCAAGTTAAATTTGGTATTTCACCTGCAGGTAATATTAGTAATCTAAAGTCATCCAGTAGCTATTATGTAGACATTGAAAAATGGTTATCATCCTCTAATTATGTTGACTATATTTGCCCACAGATATATTGGAGTTTTGAAAATAGTACTTGTCCATATGATGGAACAGTTGACAAATGGCTAGGCATAAGAACTAGTAGCACGATAAATATGTATATAGGTATTGCTACCTATCGAGCTGGCTCAAGCGTAGAACCGGAATGGGATGAGAATGATGACGTCCTTAAACGACAAATTTTATACGGTCGTGACACGGGAAAAGTAGATGGATATATGTTCTTCCGATATGATTCCTTTTTTAGTAATACAACGCAAAAAGAAGTCAAAAATTTATTAAGTATATTGAAATAACATGAAAACTTTGCAAACAGCCTTCCATTCGCTAGAAGATTGATTGCAAAGTTTTTCAAGTTGTGATATAATCAAAACTTGTGTAGTGCATCAGGGCATACTTAGTGAATTTGAAATGAGGAATTAGTATAAATATGAAAACATTAAGCCACCGTATTGGTGTGCTTCTAAACAATAAAAATATAGCAATATTTGCAGCTAGTTCTGTTTTTTTACCCTATGTTTTTACCGCAATTATATTAGTTATTCTGGCTATTTATGTGTTGGTGGTAAAAGAGAAGCGTCAAATGATTTTTGTTCATCCGGGTTCTAAAATATTACTAATATTTTTTGCATTTATTCTCATTATACCTTGTATCTATCAAAACTGGATTGGAGTTGTTGTGGGTATTGCAGTATTTCTTGCAACGATGTTAGCTTTATTCTTAAGAAGTACTATGACAAGTGCTTTATATGAAAAAATATTAACCCTAATCTGTATCTTAAGCTTAACAGGAACTAGTTGTGCAATTAGTGAAAAATTTATAATACCATTATTTTATGAGAGTTATCGTACCAACCGAGCGTCTGCTGCATTTTTCTATCCCAATTATTTTGGAACAATAATTGGTACGGTGATTATAATATGCGCTTATAAGGTATTGACAAGACAAGGACCGAAATGGTTTTATTATATGATTGCATTTATGAATGTAATCAGTATGTATCTATGCCAGAGCATGTTCGCTTGGGTTGAAGTATTTTTAGGGGTAGCGGTACTATTAGTAATTCTTAAAAAGCATCAACTTCTTTCTCTGTGGTTATTCTGTGCCGCTATTGGTGTGTTTACAATATTTGTTCTTGATATTAATATTATACCACGTTTGGATGATGCAGGATTAACAACCTTATTACGTTTTAAAATATGGAAGGGAGCAATTACTCAGATTGAGAAAACTCCTTTACTAGGACATGGATTTATGTCCTATCTATACATAACGAAAGATTACAAAAATGTGATTCCCCATGCTCATAGCATATACCTAGATTCGGTTATGAACTTTGGAGTGATAGGTGTTTTATTACTTATTAATTATTTTGTACATTATTATAAATCAGTAATTAAAACCTGTTTTAGTGAGAAAAAAACAGCCATTACATCGCTTATTATTGCAGTTACCATCGTAGCCCTAGTACATGGAATGACAGATGTAACATTATTATGGATTCAGACATTACCATTATTCTTTTTCGTGTTAGCGGGATATGGTTCCTATGAAAAAAAATAGAGATTCTGTAGCTTAACTAGAAACAGTTAAGCTACAGGGTCTTTTTTATTTGGATTGCGTGCTAGCAAAGCGAACTCAGAATGTCTCGACAACGTCGAGACTATTTGTTCCAAACTAAGAAGTTAATTAAAGTCAGGAGTTCGCAAAGCGAACTCAGAATGTCTCGACAACGTCGAGACTATTTTGTCAATAAGGATGAACAATTTTATATAAATTTTCATAATATGCTATATTTAAACGATTTTTATTGAGTTTATTCGTGTTATAAATCAATAAAAATCAGGAGGTCAGAAAAATGAAAATTCAAGGCAAAAAGTTAGTTTATGTAATCCTTGATTGTATTGTTGTAAATATAGCCATATTCTTAAGTTTTATTATTAAGTATGATTTTGGAATCCCAAATCAATATATAATGTGGCTGCCCGTTACTTTTATTTATGCAACATTGATCAGCGGTATTTCTTATTATGCATTTGGATTATATACCATGTTATGGGTATACGCTAGCATTGAAGAATTAATTAAGGTTTTTTTAGCTACTACGGTAGCCACAGTTTTACAAATTAGCATAGGCTTTTTTATAAAATCGGATTTCCCCATAGCAATCTATATTATCTACTGGATGATAACATTTCTTGGTGTGGGAGGAATTCGATTAAGTACGCGATTAATCAAAAAAGTGAGAGTTTTAAATAATCAATTACAAAATAAAAAACGAGTAATGATTGTCGGGGCAGGAGAAGCATCCTCTCTATTGATAAAAGAATTTAAAAATAATAAACGTAGTATATTTGAGCCAATCATAGCAATCGATGATGACTCGTCTAAGCATAAAACACAAATTAATGGTGTGCCTGTAATAGGCGGAAGAGATAAGATTATATGGGCTGCCAAAGAAATGTCCATTCAGGAGATTATCATTGCAATTCCTTCTATCTCAAGAAATAAAACAGCAGAACTAATTCAGATATGCAATCAGACACATTGTAAATTAAAAGTTCTTCCAAGTGTTTACGGTATGGTAAATGGTGATATCTGTTATCAGAAAATCAGAGATGTGACTGTTGAAGATTTATTGCAACGAGACGAAATTAATCTTTCTGTCAATGAAATATCGGACTATCTCAATAATCAAACCATATTGGTTACAGGCGGTGGTGGTTCAATCGGTTCTGAGTTATGTAGACAAATAGCAGAATATAAGCCAGGTAAACTTATTATATTTGATATTTATGAAAATAATGCTTATGACCTACAGAACGAGTTACTCCAGAAATATAAAAATACATTAGATATTCTGGTACTAATAGGATCTATTCAAGATAAAAATAGATTAGACTATGTTTTTCAGACCTATCACCCAGAAATTGTTTTTCATGCTGCAGCACATAAGCATGTGCCGTTAATGGAAGAGAATCCTCAAGAAGCAGTAAAAAATAATATATATGGAACGCTTAATGTAGTTGAATTTGCCGATGTCTATGGTTGCAAAAAATTCGTATTAATCTCCACCGATAAAGCAGTTAACCCGACCAGTATTATGGGAGCAACCAAAAGAGCAGCGGAATTGATTGTACAAAATAAGAATAAGCAAAGTAAAACCATGTACAGTGCAGTACGTTTTGGTAATGTGCTTGGAAGTAGCGGGAGCGTGATTCCTCTATTCAAAAAACAGATTGTGTATGGTGGGCCTATTACCATTACTCATCCTGAAATAACAAGATATTTTATGACCATTCCAGAAGCAGCTAGTCTTGTGATACAATCCGGTGCAATGATGGAAGGTGGAGAAATTTTTGTACTTGATATGGGTGAACCTGTTAATATAACAGATCTGGCCAACTCTTTAATCACTTTGTCAGGATTAAAACCAAACATTGATATAGAGATAGAGTATGTGGGACTACGGCCAGGAGAAAAATTACATGAGGAACTATTAATGAACAAAGAGGAAGTTAATATTACTAAAAATAATAAAATCTTTGTTGAAAAGGTCTCAAATTATGATTTTTCTTCATTTATTCAAATCCTAGAGGAAGGAAAACAGACAATGATAGATGACGTAGAATCAGCAACTAATTTTATGAAAGAACTTGTTCCAACATATCAGGGTACTCGTAACAATTAGTTAAAATTAGCATATGATATCAAAAATTTAGAAAGAGAATGATACAATGAAAATATCATTTTCGCCTCCTGACATTACAGAAAATGAGATAAATGAAGTGATTGATACATTGAAATCGGGTTGGATTACGACCGGACCGAAAACGAAATTATTTGAAAAAAACATTACAGATTACACAAATGCTTCCGGTGTTGTTTGTATGAATTCAGCAACAGCCTCAATGGAAGCAACGCTCAGATTATTAGGAATTGGAGCAGATGGTGAAGTGATCACCACGGCATATACCTTTAGTGCAACAGCAAGTGTCATAGAACATGTTGGTGCTAAAATAGTATTAGTGGACACGGCCAAAGATTCCTATCAAATGGATTATGATCAATTAGAAAATGCTATCACTCATAAAACAAAAGCAATTATTCCGGTTGATATTGCTGGGGTTATGTGTGATTATGATAGAATTTATGAAATTGTTGCTCGAAAACAAAGCTTATTCCAACCAACCAATGATATTCAGAAAGTAATTGGTAGGATTACTATAATAGCAGATGCTGCACACTCTTTCGGTGCAGTATACAAAGGCAAGCAAAGTGGGGAAGTTGCTGACTTTACATGTTTTTCGTTTCATGCAGTTAAAAATCTTACAACAGCGGAGGGTGGAGCAGTAGCATGGAAGCAGATTACAGGTATTGATAGTAAGCAGATCTACAAAGAATATATGTTGCTCACCCTTCATGGTCAGTCAAAAGATGCATTAGCAAAAACACAGCTAGGGGCTTGGGAGTATGACATTATATACCCAGGGTACAAATCGAATATGACAGATATTACAGCGTCCTTAGGACTTGCACAACTACGTAGATATGACTCAATCTTACAACGACGTAAAGAAATCATCAGCAAATACAATAAAGGATTAAAGGAGTATCCTGTTACTTGTTTACAACACGATAGCAAGGAGTATGCTTCCAGTGGTCATCTATATCTAGTGAGATTAAATGAGAAAAATGAAGTGTTTCGTAATTCTGTGGTAGAAAAAATGGCGCAAAGAGGGATTGCAACAAACGTTCATTATAAACCCTTACCTATGTTAACAGCATATAAAAACTTAGGATTTGATATATCTGATTATCCTAATTCATTTCACATGTATCAAAATGAAATTACGCTACCGCTTCATACATTACTAACAGATGAGGAAGTGCAATATGTAATTGATAGTTTCGGGGAAATTTTGTGTGAATGAATAGAGGTGGTTATGCTTGTATAGACATTTTGGTAAAAGAGCTCTAGATCTAGTGTTGGCTGTCTTAGCACTGCCATTTTGGCTACTTCTACTGGCTATTGTGGCACCTTTTATATATTTAGAAGACAAAGGAACGGTATTTTATAATGTGTCTCGTTTGGGTAAAAATGGAACTATTTATAAGATGTACAAATTCCGCACCATGAAAATGAATGCCCCAGACATACGAAATGAAGATTACTCTACCTTTAATGCAAAGAATGATCAAAGACTTACTAAAGTAGGAAAATTTCTACGTAGTTTTAGTATTGATGAAACCCCACAAATTCTTAATATCCTAAAAAATGAAATGTCTTTGATAGGACCAAGACCAGATCTGCCAGAACATATAAATTTTTATCAAGAAAAGGATAAAAGTAAACTTTCAGTACTGCCTGGTATTACTGGATTCAATCAAGCCTATTACCGAAATTGTGTAGAATGGAAAGAAAGACTTGATCACGATGTCTATTATGTAGAGCATCTTTCCTTTTGGTTTGATGTTAAAATATTCTTTAAAACCATAGAACGAATTATAGTAAGAAAAGGTGTTTATATGACACATCCAAATGCTGCAAATGGCATTGATTGCTCCCTGTATGAAATTAAACCACTTAGTTGGGATACAGATTATTTTAATATTCCATCTGCTAGAGTAAATCTAAATAATATTATTTCCAAAGAAGAACAAAAGAACATAATTAAAATATGTAGAGCTTATAAATTCATAACCATCTATAATCAGGAAAATAGAAAAGAAAATAACCAATGGATTGGTGAAGATACCACTGCATTTCTCACGGATGTGAATCTTCAGTTTCGCATGATTATAAAAAGGAAATCAGAGATTCGAGAAGGTTGTGAACTAGTTAATAATTATCCAGAAAACCAGAACCTTCTTGAACTTGGAAAACATGCATTTATATTTTCCAGATTTCATAATGATCCTAACCTACCTACAGAGTTAGCCAATAACATTTATTATCACTGGATTAAGAATTCGTTTCAAAAAGAGGATAAATACTTTGTAATTAGCAAACAACAGGAGGAAATTACCGGATTTATTCTATTTTCTCTAAATTCAGTTGAGAACACAGCCACCATAGAATTAATAGCCGTGGATCCAAGATTTAGAGGTAAAAAAATAGGAGATTCCCTGATTAAAACAATGAAATCCTATGTTTTTGATAATGGTATTAGAACTATTATGGTTGGAACACAAGCAGATAATTTGGCTGCAGTTCAATTTTACATGAAAGAAGGGTTTCAGTATGTAAGTTGTAATTCGGTTTATCATTTATGGAACTAGTAAGGGAAAGGAAAGTGTATGAAAATATTATATATTGCAACCTCCTTTCCCAAACCTAAGGAAGGAGCGACAATCTATACAGATTTGGCAGAAGCCATTGCTAGTGCTGGTCATGAGATCGTCATAGCCGTAGCACAACAATATAATAACCAGAGTAAAAACGACAAACAGAAAAATATAGGTATGATGCAGGAG
>JAEZUR010000145.1 GCA_023420935.1 Bacillota bacterium
GTCTTACATTACCAATTGGAGCATCTGGTAATTCCTTCGTCATAGTCCAAAATGTTGGAAACCCGACTAGATAAAAGCTAATACCCACAAGCACCCAAATAAACCAAGAGGTTTCAAGCAAATCTGGAGAAAAAGTATTCACCATACCAAGTACAACCATTTGAACCACATTCACAATAAGTGTCATTACAAATAAAGCAAATCCTAATTTAGTTACTAACTGTCTATATTTCATATTGTTCCTCCCAGTTGAAAAAAAGCAAGGTATAATAAGTTATTTCTATTTCTAAGACATGTCGTCTAACGTTATATCGTTCAACGATATAATATCATACAATAAATGGAATGTCAACACTTGGAAAACAATAAAGAAGCCAATGTAACAGATATACCCCCTGTATACATTGACCTTTTGATTAGTACACTATTCCTTCTAAATTAACCTGAAGTGCTTCTAATTCCTTCATACCTTGTTTATAATCCACAAAATGTATGGTATGGAATCCACATTCTTTTGCCGCTTCAATATTATCCAATCGATCATCCAAAAACACTGTTTCCTCTGGATTAATCTTATATTTGTCCAAAAGATATTTATATATCTCTGGTTCTGGTTTTATCATTTTCACTTCGTAGGAAATAACTCCACCATCTACAAAGTTTAGAAATTCAAATTTCTTTTTTGCAAATTGAAATGTAGTATTTCCATAATTAGATAACAAATAAACATGATATCCATTCTTTTTTAACTGTTTCACAAGATGCGCTGCGTAATCATATTCTACAACAATATGTTCTATCTGCTCAAAAAACATGCGTATTTCTTTTTCTATCTCAGGAGCACGTTCCACACAAAGTGTAATAAATTCTTCATCACTTATGGCTCCTCTGTCATGAAGAGACCAGTGATCTATATTCTCTACTGTAGCATAGATCAATTTCTTCGTAGTATCGGAATCCAAGTGAAAATCATCTATATATTCCTTCCAACGAAAATGAGCTAATACTTGTCCTATATCAAAAACTATGTTACGAATCATTCCTCAATCTCCCAACAATCCTCTTCACAATTAGTATTGCCATTATTGTTTCCATTATTATTTCCACAATAAATACCTTTTTTAATTGGAGCCATCATAAATCCAATAATAATACCGCCTAATAAGGCAGTTACTACAGATAAAATCTTAACTTTATCATCAGCTGTTAATTTTTTTAGACAATCAAAACAATTACACATTTTCATACGAGTCCTCCCTTTTCTTATACCTTACTTGTTCTCTCTAATTATACTCCGTTTTCCATTTATTGTACAGATTTATTCCCATTCTCTACTTCTTTATATTCTTTGGAATAAATGACCCTATAATAGGAGATTGCTAACGGTATGGCAGCGGCGAACCAAGCGATTGGTCCCGCTAAACAGATTCCTTTAAATCCGATTAGTTGTGGAAGGGTAAATGCAACTACAACTCTTGCCAATAATTCAAAAACTCCTGCCATCAGAGGCATAAAACTTCTTCCAATCCCCTGTAATACATTGCGATAAACGAATAATAGATTAAGCGCAGGGAAAAACAATGCAACAATAATTAAATATTCTTTTGCATAGCGAATTACTTCCCTTTCACTAGCTTTTACAAATAAACGAATTAAAGGCTCACCAAACAGGATAATGATTAATCCAGCTCCGATAGCAAATAGTAAAGTTAAGAAAGAGCATTTTTTAACACCTTCACGAATACGATTGAATTGATTGGCTCCATAATTTTGTCCTGCATAATTAGCCATAGTAATTCCAAACGTACCTGCTGGTTGTGAAACTAATTGCTCTACTTTAACAGCTGCAGTAAAAGCAGCAATTTTATCAGTACCAAAAAGGTTAAGCGCTCCTTGAAGAACAATTACACCAACTGCAGTGATAGAAAATTGAAACGCCATTGGTAATCCAATTGCCAAATGCTTTTTGGCTAAAGAAGCATCCCATATCCAGTCTTTTTTCTGCAATCTCAGTATAGGATATTTTTTTACAGCATAGATTAAGCATAAAACTCCCGATACAACTTGAGATATTACGGTTGCCAAAGCTGCACCTGCAATCCCCATATGGAATATTAAGATGAACGCCAAATCTAATACTACATTTAATATAGAGGAAACAATGAGAAAGTATAAGGGTGTTTTACTGTCACCGATTGCTCGTAAGATACAAGCCATCATATTATAAAAAACCATAGCTCCAATTCCTGTATAAATAATAACAATAAAAATAAAGGAATCGTGCATTAAAGTTTCAGGTGTATTCATAATCATAAGCAGCGGCTTTGCGGTAGCGATAGCTAAAACAGTTAATAGAATCGTCGTTGCAATACATAACCGAATGGTAGTTGTAATAGAACGTCGTAATCCATCCTCATCTTTAGCACCAAACCGTTGTGCAATAATAACTGCAAATCCACCTGTTAATCCAAATACAAACCCCAGAATTAAAAAGGCCATAGGTCCTGTTAATCCAACTGCTGCAAGTGCTTCTTTTCCAACAAATTTTCCAACTATAACTGTATCAACAGTGCTGTAAAGTTGCTGAAAAATATTACCTATTAATAAAGGTATGGAAAACCAAAAAATTAACTTCATTGGTTTTCCAACCGTCATATCTTGTTCCATTCACATCCTCCAATTCTTTCATTTAAATATATTCCAATCGCCTTCATCTCTTCACTAGTCTTATACCGTAACACCCCATCTGTTATCGTTACTTCAACTTCTGTATCAGAATAGATCTTACTAATCTGATCTGGGCAGCCTTCTGGTAATTTTATCTCTATATATTCAGGTTCTAATCCATAAAATACATGTATTAATACATAAGCTTCCTTATGATCACCTTGATAGATAGCTTTTCCCTCTCTCACCAGTGTATCCATGTCTGTTTTAATACGAACAATTCCTTGCCAACCTTCCAGATATCTTTCACTCGTTATCTTTGGCCCATAATGATACGTATATCCATCTTTTATCACGGGTGCAATGGTACGGTAGAACTCCATTCCTTCTTCAATCAATGTCCACTGGTCCTGTGTTAATTCAGTAACGTCACCCGAAAAGCACATCCGTCCTAAGAATGTGTTTGCAATGACATAGGCGATTCGTTTCAGACTTGCATCTTTTCGAATAACCGCCCATATCTGACTCTGTCTCGGTAATATGGTTCTGTGAAGATTAGCAGCAATAATTGGGATTTCTTCACATTCATGGGCATCGGAAAATGAAGCCATACTGCTTAAACTCATCATTAATGGTTCGAGTTTGTGCCCACCGGACGCACAATTTTCTATGACAAGATTAGGTAGTGCTGCTTTTATTTTACGAACAAACTCTACCGATGCTTCCATATTTTGACGTAATCCTTCTCCTAGGGACTCTGCACCATCACAACCAATTCCAATGGTATCATTATAATCCATCTTAATATATTCAAAACCATATTCTTTCAGCTGTCCAATTACTCTCTCTTCCAGAAAATTTTGAACCCATGGATCTCTCATATCCCAAAAACGTCTATTTCCAGTTGTTAATACTATTCCGTCTCTTTTTAGTAGATGTTCCTCCAGGTAATAGGATTTCGCTTCGCACCCTATATTATCAATCTCAAACCAGATACCTGGTTTCATTCCTGCATTTTTAATTGTTTCAACTGTTTTCGCAAGGCCTTCAGGAAATAAGGTGGATGAAATTTCATAATCTCCCATGCTAACACCCCAGTTTTTACCGTCTGGGTTAAACCATCCGCAATCTATTACAAAATATTCTAATCCCTTTCCTTTTACTGCTTCTACAATTTTACTAATATTTTCGTGAGATGGCAACCCCCAGGTTGTACAATACTCATTGAATAGGATTGGTAATGACTGTTCCACTTTTGGCGCTTGATTTACATATTTCACACCTGCTTGTGTCAGTCTTTGTGTAATATGATTAATTCCACCACCCTGACAAACAGATAGGATAGCCGTTGGTGTGGTAAATCTTTCACCTGGCATTATATGCTTCATCCAATGTCCAAATTCACGATCAGCGATTCCACCAGATAGATGAACACCATCATCTCTACGATACACCTCTAGTTGCCAAGATGCTTCATGAGCTAATTGAACACCCCATAGAACCTGATTTATTGTATCTTCTACTGCCATAAATGGAAAATACTTTTTAACCGGCATGGATCCCAACTGACCAAATCGTTCATTATTAGATTGCCAAAACACCCAAGAAGGTTCCAATTGAAGATCTTCAAAGGTTTCTGCACAATATCTTCCTTCGTGGCTCCACTTACTACGAATTCGATGCAAAATCAAGGAATTAGCTGCATCTCCAGCAATAAATGGAGTTATCTCACCCATGGAAAAGCTTGATAACATCTCTAGAGTTACTTTTTTATCCGAATCATTGATAAAACTCGTCTTCACTTCCACTGAAATATCGCTCTTATACCATATGAGCTCATGAATAGCAGTATAACCTCTCTCATCTTTTAAAAATGTTCTGATCATAATCTTATCGTTATTCTCTTCAACATCCTGTTTTTCATATTTTAGCTGTTCAACCGAATAGCTATTACGCATAGTAGAACCACCAGCATAAGTTCCTGCATACATATCCCCCAATATTTTAAGTTGAACCAGACTATCTCCTCTAGAAAATTTAGTTTCAACAATATCTTTCTCCATCGCCCCCGGAATCATCAAGAAATCAACCTGTTTCGTAACAGGATCTAATAAATACCTAACCTGCATATCTCCCAATGTATAAGCATTAATTAATTCTTTCTCTATCTTATCATCCATAATAAGTAATCCCTTCTATCATCAATATGTAATATACTCCAACATCAACCTATTAATTTAACCTATATGCTTCATTATCCAACAACTTAAATCTTCCAAATACTACGTTATCCAGTTTTTAAGTTATCCTTTTTTTATTTTCACGTAATTTTATTTAGACTGTTTCACTTCTCAGTATTTAGCTTAGCGACTGTATCGCTTATCCGTATTTAGTTTAACGACTGTATCGCTTTTCCGTATTTAAGTTAGCCGATATGTTCCATTGTCATAAGTCTCAACAACCTTGAACATGAATATGATTGTGTCTCTATTCAGCTTGGTCAGACCGACTGACGACGGTGCCCATGTTCGTCTTGAGACTCAGGTAGATAAGCCGCCCGCTTATGCGGCTTATCTACTACGCTTTGAGGCTCAAATGCGAACATACCTAGGAAGGTAAGGCGACCAAATGAATCGAGATACAATTATATTCATGCCACCACCTATATTAGACTTATGACCATCAACAATCGAACCAAAAACGCATAAACGAAACAAATCCATTGTATCTGTCACACTAGACATTTACAATGGATTATATTATCAATCATTTGTATATTGTTTCAAAAAGCAATTATTGAATTACTCTCCTGTGTTTCTATTCGTAAATGCAACCAGATCATCCAATTTCTTCAATGCAGCACCAGAGTCGATTGCATCCTCTGCCATCTGTATTCCTTCCTCTATAGAATTCGCTTTTTTACCGACATATAAAGTAGCACCAGCATTGAAAACAACTATATCCCTACGATATCCTTTGGTTCCAGATAAAATATCTCTTGTGATTGCCGCATTGGTTTTGGCATCTCCACCCTGTAGACATTCTAAGATTGTTCTTTTAAATCCATACTGCTCAGGTGTAACCACATAGTTAATCACTTTACCATCTTTTATCTCTGAAACTACCGTATCAGATGCTGTGGATAATTCGTCCATACCATCCTTTGCGTTAAATACCATAGCACTCTCTACTCCCATCATACGCATAGCCTGTGCGAAAACTTCTGTTAAATCCGGATTAAACACCCCTATCACTTGATGCTTGGCACCTGATGGATTCGATAACGGTCCAAGTATATTAAAGATAGAACGGATGCCCATCTCACTTCTTGCCTGTCCTACGTGTTTCATGGATTTGTTAAATGTCTGTGCAAACATAAATCCAATTCCAATCTCTTCTACCGCTTTCTCTACTTCTTTTGGCTCTAGGATAATATTTACCCCAAGCGCTTCTAATACATCGGCTGATCCACTTTTACTTGAGATAGAGCGATTCCCATGTTTCGCTACTGGAAGGCCTGCTCCGGCCACCACAAAAGAAGCTGTTGTTGATATATTGAAAGAGTAAGTACAATCTCCACCGGTTCCTACCAAGTCTACATAATGATCAATCTTTGGTGATATATGTTCTGCTTTATCTCTTAACACCGTAGCACATCCTACGATTTCATCTAATGTTTCCCCTTTTAATCGCAGAGCAGTTAAAAATGATCCCAACTGTGCTTGTGTTGCTTCTCCATTCAGCATTAAATTCATAACTCGTTTTGCTTCCTCTAGTGATAAATCATTTCCTTCTACAACTTCTTTAATTGCTTTCTTCATTTTAACCTCCCGATTTGTTACTTTAGCAAAATATATTTTATATTTTAACGCTTTACTGTGAAAAAGTCAACAGTATAACTTCTTGACTTTATGAGGGTTTTCGCTATAATAGATACGTGTGCTAAATTTACTTTCCAGATGCGCTGACCAGATGCTGGCAGCTAGGATTAGAAGGAGTTAAGAATGAGTATTTTAAATGTGGAACACTTAAGTCATGGTTTCGGTGATCGTGCAATCTTTAATGATGTTTCATTCTGTTTATTAAAAGGAGAACATATTGGCCTTATTGGTGCCAATGGCGAAGGTAAGTCAACCTTTATGAATATTGTAACAGGCAAATTAATGCCAGATGACGGAAAAGTTGAGTGGTCAAAAAATGTACGTGTTGGATATCTTGATCAGCATACTATGCTTGAAAAAGGAATGACCATTCGTGACGTACTAAAATCCGCTTTTGCATTTTTGTTTGAATTAGAAGAAAAAATGAATGATTTATGTACCAAAATGGCAGATGCAGATGATGAAGAGCTCGCCTCTATTATGGAAGAGTTTGGAACAATTCAAGATTTACTGGATGCTCATGATTTTTATATTATAGATTCTAAAGTAGAAGAAATAGCTAGAGCCTTGGGGCTGAATGATATTGGCTTGGACAAAGATGTGACTGATTTAAGCGGTGGACAAAGAACCAAAATACTACTCGCTAAGTTATTACTAGAAAAACCTGATATCCTACTTCTCGACGAGCCTACCAACTATTTAGACGTGGTACATATTGAATGGTTGAAGCGCTACTTATTAGAATATGAAAATGCATTTATATTGATCTCACATGATATACCGTTTTTAAATAGTGTTGTAAATCTAATCTATCATATGGAAAATCAAGAGTTAAATCGTTATGTAGGCGATTATGATAAATTCCAAGAAGTGTATGCTGTAAGAAAAGCGCAGTTAGAATCCGCATACAAGAAACAACAACAAGAAATTAATGAGTTACAAGATTTTGTTGCTAGAAATAAAGCCAGAGTATCCACACGTAACATGGCCATGTCTAGACAAAAGAAATTAGATAAAATGGATGTCATTGAACTTGCCAAGGAGAAGCCAAAGCCAGAATTTCATTTTAAAGAAGCTCGTGCAGCTGGCCGTTATATCTTCCAAACCGAACATCTTGTCATCGGATATGATGAACCTCTATCCAAACCAATTACATTTGCTATGGAACGTGGTGAAAAAATTGTCTTAACCGGTGCAAATGGAATTGGAAAAACAACCTTACTAAAAAGTATATTGGGGATTATCCCTTCTCTTCAAGGTAAAGTAATTCTTGGTGATTATTTATATAAAGGGTATTTTGAACAAGAAATGTCTGGAGCCAAAAACAATACTTGTATCGAAGAGATCTGGAAAGAGTTCCCTTCCTTAACACAGTATGAAGTGCGTTCCGCTCTTGCAAAATGTGGTCTTACTACTAAACACATCGAAAGCCAGGTTCGTGTATTAAGCGGTGGGGAACAAGCCAAAGTACGTTTATGCAAGTTAATTAATGTAGAAACTAATATTCTACTATTAGACGAGCCTACCAACCATTTAGACGTAGAAGCGAAAGAAGAACTTCACCGAGCATTGAAGGCTTACAAAGGAAGTATTCTACTAATCTGCCATGAGCCAGACTTCTATGAAGATTTTGCTACAAGAGTGGTTGACTGTTCTAATTGGAGTACAAAGATTATCTAAACGAATAGTAAAGAACCTTGTTGGTTCACAATGATAAATAACTATTTATCATCATGAACCAACAAGGTTCTTTTTTCATATTCTATACTAATATTCAATACTAATATTCTATTCAAATGTTCCTATTTGATTCAAAGGCCAAATTCTTAAAATTGCTCTACCAGCAATCAGATCTGCATGAACAGGTCCTACTTCCTGATAACGGCTGTCAAAACTCACTTCTCGATTGTCACCCATTAAAAAGTATTCATCCTCTCCAAGAGTAATGGGATCCTTGGCTATACCCTGATACGTTATAGGATCCTTGCCATAATTCTCATCTAACACTTTTCCGTTAACGTAAATATCTTCTCCTGAAATTTGGATGGTCTCCCCTGGTAAACCAATCACACGTTTTACATAATACTCTTTTTCATCTTTTCCATATGGATAAAACACTACGACATCAAAACGGCTAGGCTGGTCAAAGCGATAACTTACCTTCTCTACCAGTAAATTATCCCCTGACATTAGCGTATTTTCCATGGACGCTCCGCTTACTATAGTTCTCTGAATTACATATCTTGGTACGACCAGTAAACAGATTAGTGCAACTAAAGCATATAATAGTAATTCTGTCATAGTACTTTTAATCTTTCTATTTCGTTCTACCTTTGCAATTGCTTTCAGTTTTCCGGTATCTTCATATGATTCCGTATCATCGTATCTATCATTGTCAGGATCAACGTTCATATCATCATTACTTTCTTTAAGATTGAAATCCTCTGTTATTTCATCATATTCATCAAGACTAACCTTGTTTCCATCTATTTCATTTTCTTCCAATTCATTTTCATTTAGTTCTTCCCCATAAGCCCTTGTATCATATTCCTCTGATTTATTTATCTCATCCTTCATCGGTTATCTCCTTAATTCACTGTTCCCAATTTACTCAATGGCCATATTCTTAGCAATGCTCTACCATCCATATCTTCTTTCTTCACTGGCCCAATTCCCTCTGCACGACTATCAAGACTTTCTTCTCTATTATCGCCTAGTACAAAGTATTCATCTTCTCCTAACGTAATAGGATCAATTGCAATACCAGGATCACTAATTGGATCCTTACCATAGTTTTCATCTAATTTCTTATCATTAATATAAATGTCATTTTCAATGATTTGGACTGTTTCCCCAGGAAGCCCAATTACTCTTTTAATACAATCTTTTTCTAGCACAGCAGAATAAAAAACAATAATATCAAAACGTTCTGGATTAGAGAAATAATTCGTAACTTTTTCTCTTATCACATACTCACCACCGTGTAATGTATTTTCCATAGATTGACCATCTACATATGTTCTTTGCATAATATAATTAGGTATAATAAATACCAAAAAAGCAAATATAACAACTAAAATAACCCATTCTTTTATGGAGTTCTTCTTATTATCTTTATTTTTTTCCTGCTGACCAGTTACTTGGTTTTCTGTGTTTTGTACCATACGCCATCCTCCTATTGATGCTTTAATACTTCTAATTTGTTCAATGGCCAAATACGAAGATATGCACGACCGGCAATGGAATCACGGCTTACTAATCCAACTTCACTATCTCGACTATCCTGACTGTTATTTCGATTATCACCCAAAACAAAAAACTCATCCTTAGATAGGGTAAGTGGTTCGATAGCAATGCCACTATCAATCATTTCTTCCATTCCATAGTCCTCTTCTAACTCTGTTCCATTTATATAGATTGTACCATCTGTTATCTGCACTGTCTCCCCTGGTAAACCTATTACTCTTTTTATATAATACTTATTCGTTGAAAATGGTCGAAATACAATAATATCAAAGCGCTCAGGATCACCAAAATGGTACGATAACTTTTCTAAAATAAGACGATCATTATCTTGTAATGTCATGTTCATAGAACTACCATCCACTTGAACTTGCTGTGCTACATAATTATTAAATAGCAATACAACAGTTACGACAACGATAAAATAAATAATCATCTCATGGATTTCTCTCATACCATCATTTTTCTTAGAAGGAAGCTGATCTTGTTCATATGGCTCTAAATCCTCAAAATCTAGTTCATGAGACTCGGAAGCATCCATTAAATAATTTTCCTCTTCATTTCTTCTGTGCATAACAATACTCACTTCCCGACTCTTATTCCTATGACAACAAAACACTTTCGTCGCACAAGGCATCCGAAAGTGTTATCCATATTAATCTTCTTTTGTTTCTTCCTCGTCACTTACAATCTTAACTTTTGATTTGTAAAGTTCGTCGATAGCGATAGAAAGTGGCTTTGGACAATTAGATTTCACTAAAGGTTCTACTCCACCAATAATCTGTCTTGCTCTTTTGGATGTTGCAAGCACGATGGAATATCTGCTATTAACAACTGGTTGTTCACCTGGTTCTACCTCACTGTTTACTACTGCCATTAAATCCGTATATGATGGATGTAACATAATTATATTTCTCCTTCCTTAAAAGCACTAAGCTCATCTTTGATTTCATTAATAAATTGCATACTATGTTTGGTACGATTATGTTCATTGCTGATAATCTGATTGGTATGTTCTACACAAGTCTCTAATTCATCATTAATAATAATATAATCGTAATCTGCCATAAATACTGCTTCTTCCACTGATCTTGCTAGTCGTTTCTTTATCACAGATAGTTCTTCTGTCCCTCTTCCAATTAAGCGTTTCTCCAATTCTTCGGCAGAAGGCGGAGTTACAAATAGAAGTAATGCATCTGGGAATTGTTCGCGAACCTTATGAGCTCCTTGAATCTCGATCTCTAAAATTACATCTTTGCCTTGGGCTAATTGATCTTTTACGTATTGCTTTGGCGTTCCGTAATAATTACCTACATACTCAGCCCACTCAATTAATTCACCATTCTTTATCATACTCTCAAATTCTTCTCTTGTCAAAAAGAAATATTCTCTACCGTGTATTTCTCCTTCTCTTGGCTTTCTCGTAGTAGCTGAAATGGAAATACTGTAATCATGCTTACATACTAACGCTTTTACTAACGTTCCTTTTCCAGCACCAGAGAACCCGGAAATAACAGTTAAAATACCCTGTTTATTCATTTGCTTCTCCTTTTAAATTATCACTATTTACTCGGTTGGCGATGGTCTCTGGTAATAATGCAGATAACATTAAATGTCCACTTTCCATAACCAGCACAGCCTTGGTTTTTCTACCACAGGTCGCGTCAATTGCCAAACCTGAATCTTTTGCATTTTGTACCATTCTCTTAATTGGAGCTGCTTCGGGGCTAATAATTCCGATAATTTTATTTACATTTACGATATTACCAAATCCAATATTAATTAATCGGTTCATTATTTCTCACTCCTTATTCAATATTCTGAATCTGCTCACGAATCTTTTCTATCTCAGTTTTTAGATCTATTGCCATATTGGTCACATCTAGATCACTGGCTTTTGATAAAATGGTATTGGACTCACGATTCATTTCTTGCGCAATAAAGTCCAATTTTCTTCCTATATTTTCACCTTCACTTAAGGTAGCTTTCATATTTTTAATATGACTTTTTAATCTTACTGTTTCTTCATCTACACAGATTTTATCAGCAAAGACAGTAATCTCAGTAGCTAGAATACCTTCATCAATCTTGGTATCCCCTAAAAG
>JAEZUR010000169.1 GCA_023420935.1 Bacillota bacterium
GGTTAAAGTCTCTGATATCATGACCATCTACTTTAATGGAGCCACTATTAATATCATAGAATCTCATAAGTAACTTAACCATAGTAGTCTTACCTGCACCAGTTGGTCCTACAATTGCAACTTTCTGACCTTGTTCTACATCTGTACTAAAATCATTGATAATGATCTTGTCTGGGTGGTAACCAAAATGAACATTTTCAAAGGAAACATGACCTTCAATACCTTCTGTAGAAACAGGATTTTCAACTGTCTGTACTTCTTCCTCTTCTTCTAAGAATTCAAATACACGTTCTGCAGCTGCTGCTGTAGATTGAAGCATATTAGATATCTGAGCAATCTGGCCGATTGGTTGTGTAAATCTTCTTACATATTGAATAAAGGACTGAATTTCACCAACTTTGATAGTACCTTTAATTGCAAGGTAACCACCTAAAATTGCAACTGCTACATATCCTAAGTTACCTACAAAGTTCATAATTGGGTGCATCATACCGGATAAGAATTGTGATTTCCAAGCAGAGTTATATAACACTTTATTGGTAGCATCAAACTCTTCAATTACGGCTTCTTCACGGTTAAATACCTTAACAACATTATGACCACTATATACTTCTTCCACCTGACCATTAACATGACCTAAGTATTCCTGTTGTTCCTTAAAGTATTTTTGGGACTTTTTCATAACAAATCCAATCATAACCATGGAAAGCGGTAAGATTAAGATGGTTACTAACGTCATCAACGGACTAATCGTTAACATCATAATTGCGATACCAATAATGGTTGCTACAGAGGAAACCAACTGAGTTAAACTCTGATTTAAACTGGTACTTAAGGTATCAATATCATTGGTAATTCTTGATAAGATTTCACCATGAGTTTTGGTATCATAATAATTCATTGGAATACGACCAATTTTCTCAGAGGCATCTTTTCTTAATTGGTAACTTACCTTCTGAGAGATTCCAGTCATAACAACTCCCTGGATAAATGCAAATACTGCACTTATGATATATAACACTAATAAGAATAATAATATCTGTGCAATACTATCAAAATCAATTCCAGTTCCGCCTTTTACTTTATCTACTAAACCTTCAAATATCTCAGTGGTCGCATTACCTAAGATCTTTGGTCCTACAATATCAAATGCAGTACTTGCTATGGTAAATACTAATACCACTAACATACCAATTGCATATTTACTCATGTATTTTGCTAGTTTTGCAAGAGTTCCTTTAAAATTCTTTGCCTTTTCCGTAGGGGCACCCATGGCACCAGGGCCAAATGGTCCACCTGATCTTCTTCCTGGTGCTGGCTTATTCTCATTACTCATTGGATTTTCCTCCTTCCTTTTTATTGGAGTGTTTCTCTAATTCTTCACTGGATAACTGGGAACTTGCAATCTGTTGATATACCTCGTTATCGGCTAATAATTCATCATGTGTACCAATACCTGCAATCTTTCCATCATCAATTACAATAATCTGGTCCGCATGCATGATCGTACTGATTCTTTGTGCTACAATCAGAACGGTACTGTCTCCCATTTCTTCTTTTAATGCTTTTCTAAGAGCTACATCAGTCTTATAATCAAGAGCTGAAAAACTATCATCGAAAATATAAATCTTAGGTTGTTTTGCAATGGCTCTTGCAATAGAAAGTCTCTGTTTTTGTCCACCGGATACATTGTTTCCGCCTTGTGCAATATCACTTTCATATCCTTCTGGTTTTTCTTCGATAAAATCAGTTGCCTGAGCGATCTTAGCAGCTTTCTTCACTACATCTTCTGTGGCGTTTATATTACCAAATCGAATATTAGAGTCAATGGTACCAGTGAAAAGAACTCCTTTTTGTGGTACATATCCTAATTGTTCTCTTAAATCATGTTGAGATATCTCACGAACATCTACTCCATCAATTCTTACACTACCAGATGTTACATCATATAATCTTGGTATTAAATTGATTAACGTTGATTTACCACAACCAGTACTTCCGATAAATGCAGTTGTCTGTCCAGGTCTTGCTGTAAATGTAATGTCTTCCAATGCATCATCTTCTGCATTAGGATAACGGAAGTTAACATGATCAAATTCCACAACACCTTGAGCATCTAATCCTAGTTTGTTTTCCACTTCAGGATTTTTGATCGTTAACTCGGTATTTATAATTTCATCTATTCGATTTGCTGCTACTGCTGCACGAGGAAGCATAATGGATATCATAGTAAGCATTAAGAATGAAATTACGATTTGGAAGGTATAAGTAAGAAATGCCATCATATCTCCAACTTGTAGATTACCTTGGTCAATTCCCTTAGCACCAAACCAAATGATTACGATTGTAACAACGTTC
Source organism: Bacillota bacterium (assembly GCA_023420935.1). Taxonomy (GTDB): domain Bacteria; phylum Bacillota; class Clostridia; order Lachnospirales; family Lachnospiraceae; genus Mobilisporobacter. The sequence continues at coordinate 2,359 of JAEZUR010000169.1, forward strand.
ATTATAAAGAACATAAATGGCATCATAATAGCCATAGTACGAGTTGTAAATAATGCGTTTCTAGTTAAATCTGTATTTGCTTCATCAAATCGTTTCTCTTCATGACGATCTGTACTAAATGCACGGATAACAGGAAGTCCTGTAAGAATTTCTCTTGTTACTAAGTTTACTCGGTCAACCAAAACCTGCATTCTTTTAAATTTTGGCATTGCTACAACAAATAGCACACCTACGATTACCATAATCACGGCAACAGCTGCAAATATAATCCAAGCCATGGAAGTTTCCGTATTTAACACCTTGATTACTCCACCAAAACCAAGAATTGGTGCATAAAATACCATTCGAAGTAATAATACCGATACCATCTGAACTTGTTGGATATCGTTGGTACTTCTTGTGATTAAGGATGCAGTAGAAAATCGATCCATTTCTACACTAGAAAATGTAACAACCTTTTTAAATACTCTGCTTCTTAAATTCATACCAATCTTTGCTGCCACTTTGGCTGCCAATAAACAGACAATAATGGTAGAAATCATAGCAATTAATGCAACACCAATCATTTTTAAACCTGCATCAAGAAGATAATCATATTGAATATCATTTAAATCCATTCCAATTGCTTCATATTCTGCTTTGGAAAATGCAATTGAGATTTGATCTTTGATAAGAGCTGATTGTTTATCCATTTCCTTTATAATTTCATCGGAAATCTCAGTTCTTTGTTGTATTGGCATCTGACTTAACATTGCAAAGATATCAAAATCTTTTGGATAAACGGCTGTCATACCGGCAGCATCTATCATTTTTTGCTTAAATTCTGTTAACTGTTCACTATCTGTTGAGAAAAAGGTTACTAATACAATTGGATTGGAAAGCTCAGTTATTAGCTTATCCTTATCCTCTTCTGTTACAGTTATTTCATATAATCCTTCTTCTTTTACTTCTGGATATTTCTTATTAAATGCTTTTAATTCTTTTTCTGAGAATTTATCTTTATCAATCAATGAATAGGATTCATTTAGTGTACTCTGTTGGTCTTCATTTAAAAATAAGTTTAATTTCTCAAAGGTAGATTCCCTCATTACATCTGGAACTTGATCTTCAATACCACCTTGCTGAATTCCTATATCAACAATATTGGATGTATATTGAGGAAGAGCCAAGTCACAAACAGCCTGTAATACTAATAATGCAATTATAAACAGGACAGTTGCCAAATGCTCTGTAAGATACTTCATTACTCTAATCATTTACATATTTCCTTTCTTCTTGTTCTTTAATTCCATTTCGTTTATTTCTTCTTCTAATATATTGCAAAGTTTGCCACATAACTGATTTAGATGCTGCATATCCTCATCGCCCATTCGCTCCATTATGGTATTCGACATATCCTGCATGTTTATCTTGGCATTCTTGAAACTCGTCACTCCCTTATCTGTCAGTTTTACATATATATTTCGTTTGTCCTTTGGGTCAGACAAGCGCTCGATATATCCCTTTTCTTCTAAATTTCTTAGCATTTTTGAAGTAGCTGATTTACTTCCCTTCATCATACCGCTTAAATCTGAAATCTTTAAACCACAATTAAAGTCCTGTTGATCTCCAACAGGCTCATCCGCCCAATGTGGGTGTGCCTTCCATCCATATATGGCACCTAACATAAAGAATTCACCATGGGATACATCAAAAAGCTTTACTCTCATAGATAATTTTTTGAATCGATGCATAATACTAAAAAAATCTTTTCCCATACCTTCATTCAAGATGAATAATTCTCCTTTCTTAAATAGTTTACCTGTTCAACAGTTAACCAAGTAAACTATATTTTAGTCCGTTTTTTCCATTTGTCAACCAGTTTTTGATAAATTTTTATTAGTTTATATTTTTTTTAGACTTTGTTCGGTCTTTTGACCCAAGAAGTATGTTTTTAAGTTGACATAGAATATAAATAGTGTTACCATTTCTGTGTCACTGTCAATTCTATTTCATATAGTAAAGAAGGAGGAGGTTTTTAATAAGTAAGGTGATCCCAAAGCCAACCATCTAAAACAGAAATGTTTTTATGCAATTTGTTATGAACGTATTATATGATGATTAACATTTTGACATAATAAAATTAGCGCCATGCACCTCTATTGGGACGGAAAGCTACAAAATTGTAGCACTTAGGGGTTAACGAGGTAGAGAGTTATCTAATTATTCGGCGGATGCTCTCTCGTGTTTATTTCCACACGTCATATACTGAGAAAACGGCAGGTAACTGCAACACAAAAACAGTATTCGGAAAATTATATGGAATTGCATATTACGTTTTGTAGCGATATTTTTACAGTTTCTTAAGAAGCTATTATTTTGATGCTTATCTTTTAGAATAAATCTGTAGGAATCCAATCGTTTTATCTGAATGCCTAATTATGTAATATCCGGAATCTAATTTTAAAGGAGACGACAAATATGTGTGGAATTATAGGATTTACAGGCGTTATTGACGCCAAAAAGGTATTAACAGAAGGATTAAAAGAACTCGAATATAGAGGATATGATAGTGCTGGTATTGCATTTTATACAGAAAACGGAATACGTACCATCAAAAAAGAAGGTAAAGTTTCTAATCTTTGTGAAAAAGTAGCAGAAGAATCAACGGATGTAACTGGTTGTGGTATTGGCCATACTAGATGGGCAACCCATGGTGGGGTTTGTGATACCAATTCACATCCTCATTCCTTTGGACGCGTTACCTTAATTCATAATGGAATTATTGAAAATTATCAAGCATTACAAGATGAGTTAGAACAACAAGGCAAAAAACCAATCTCTCAAACAGATTCTGAGATTGCTGCTATGGTTATTGATTCCTGTTATGATGGGAACCCAATAAAAGCAATTACCAAAGCAGTTGCTAAATTAGAAGGTGCTTATGGTTTCTGTATTATGTTTGAAGATCAGCCGGGCGTAATCTATGCAATCCGTAATGGTAGTCCTCTGGTTGCGACTCATACAGAAAAAGGCTCTTTCATTGCCTCTGATATGGTTGCCTTAATTAAGTATTCCAAAGATTATTTTGTTCTTCCAGAACATCACATCGCTAGATTGACTACAGAAGGTATTACCGTAACAAATATGGAACATCAAGTTATAGAACCACAAATGCTACATGTTAGCTGGGATGTGGCTGCTGCAAGAAAAGGCGGCTATGATTATTTCATGTTAAAAGAAATTCACGAGCAGCCCGATGCACTTCGTAATACCATTACTCCAAGAGTAAAACATGGTCTTCCGGACTTTTCAGCAGATAATATCTCTGATAGCGTATTCGAATCCATTGATCGCATCGTTATTGTTGGTTGTGGTACTGCAATGCATGCAGGTTTAGTTGGAAAGAATATGATTGAACAATTATCACGTGTACCAGTTAGTGTTGAGATTGCATCCGAGTTCCGCTATCAGAACCCAATCTTAACTGAGAACACACTCGTTATTTCCATATCACAATCTGGTGAAACAGCTGACACACTTGCAGCAATTCGTCAAGCAAAACAAGAAGGAGCCAAAACCTTATCTATCGTAAATGTAAAAGGCTCTTCCATTGCCAGAGAAAGTGATTATGTATTATATACACATGCAGGTCCTGAAATTGCAGTAGCTAGTACCAAGGCATATACTGTTCAACTTTCTGCCCTTTACTTGATTGCATTCCGCTTCTCGATGGTAAAAGGAAAATTATCCAAGGAAGATGCGATTCGCTACATGAATCTCCTTACTGAATCCGTAGATACCGTGGAAACTCTTCTTGCCTACGATAAACAAATCGAAACAATTAGTAAGCGTCTAGAAAAAGTGGAGGATCTATTCTTCATCGGACGTGGACTTGATTATGCGTTATCCTGCGAAGGATCTATTAAATTAAAAGAAATTAGCTATATTCATTCCGAAGCGTATGCTGCTGGTGAATTAAAACACGGAACAATCTCCTTAATCACAGATAATGTTCCAGTTATCGCAATTGCAACTCAGGAAAATGTATATGCTAAAATGATTTCAAACATAAGAGAAGTACGTTCCAGAGGAGCAATGGTAATCTTAATCACCAATTCAGAAGTACAAGTGGACGCATCACTATGTGACCATCTAATCGTTCTTCCAAAAATGGATGACCAGTTTACTCCATTCGGAACCGCAGTAATCTTACAATATATCGCCTACTACACCGCCGTAGCCCGAGGCCTAAACGTAGACCAACCAAGAAATTTAGCGAAATCTGTAACGGTAGAATGATCGCGCAGGCAACGAGCCAGATACAATAATAGAACGAGAAAAATCCAAACCAGGAATTCTTTCCTCCTGGCTTGGATTTTTCTCGTTCTATTATTGTATCTGGGGACTGCCCGCGTAAAAAACAAGCAATCTTCTCATGCTTGTTTTCTTACACGGGTGGCTCGTTGCTCCACAACCTCTTACTCCCCATCCTCCAACAAATCAATCCCATTTTCCATCAACACCTCATAAATCCTAGAAATCGGCAACCCAACTACATTATAATAATCTCCTACCAACTGATTAATATAGACAGCAAACTTCCCCTGAATCCCATAAGCACCTGCTTTATCCATCGGTTCCCCAGTAGCCACATAACGCTCAATCTGCTCCTCTGAGATTTCACAGAAACCAACTTGGGTACATACAGAGAAATTCCAAGTTCGCTCTACTTGTCCCTCTTTTTTCTCTATCAATGCCACACCAGAATAGACCTCATGAACCTGGTTCTGTAATTCTCTTAACATTTCTTTGGCATGAGCTTCATCCCTTGGTTTACCTAGAATCTGATTATTAAACACAACTACCGTATCCGTACCAATAATTAAGGCATCTTCCTCGATAGAAGATGCGATATCATCCGCTTTCATAAATGCTAATTCCCTTACAACTGCAACTGGATCACTGCTTGTAATAATTTCTTCTTTTTCACTTGGAATAATCGTAAATTTAACGCCAACTTGCTCTAATATTTCTTTTCTTCTAGGCGATTGTGATGCTAAAATAATGTTAGGCATACCTTAATCCTCCCTGTTTTTTCTAAGCAAAGTCTCATCTGCTTCTATATGTGCATAATCATTAAAACGTTCTAAATAGAAAACCTTATTTTCTTCGTTATAATATAATTGGGTAATACTGCAATTTTCCAATGAATTTGCAAATAATAGTTTCTTATCAGCATTTCCTGAAAAAAGTCTGGCTAATAAAGATCGAATGGCACCTCCATGGGTTACAACCAATACATTCTTCTTACCACTTTCTATGATTTCATCTAGAACCGGCATCATTCGATCTGCTACTTGGTTCGCAGTTTCGCCACCTGGATAATGAATATCGCATTCCAGTGGACTATGCGTGCTATAATAGTTCTGGTAAAATTCCTTAATTGTAGCATCCGGTTTACCTGTTAAATCCCCAAAGTCAATCTCTTTAATCCCTTCCCGTATCTGATGTTCTAACTCAAAACCATTAGCGGATACTTCCTGCATTTTATTATATGTAATCTTTGCTGTTTCTATTGCACGAATCAAATCACTTGAATACAATCCATCAATAGGATACTTGGCTAGTCGTCTACCAAGTAACTCCGCCTGCTTTTTCCCAATTTTACAAAGTGGTACATTCACATTACAATCAGTACTATTTTGTTTACCATGTCGAACTAAATATATATTCATTGAAAGCTCCCATCTATGTCTAGTATCTTTTGTATCTATTTAATCATAATTGGCATTGTATTACTTGTCAAGTTTTACCGATTCCTTTCGCAATTATTACATTAATTAGTCTATATAATACTGTTTTTTATGCTTTGATTACTTTTCCTGCTCTAGTTCCTGTATACTCTCCATGATTTACTACAAGTTGTCCATTTACAATTACATAAGGAATCCCAGTAGGTTTTGCATCTGGTGCTCCTTCATTCGGAAAACGCGCTTTATCATTGATTGTTCTAATATCAAAGACAGTAATATCTGCATCTGCTCCTATTGCAATTCTACCTTTCATCGTAAATCCAAAGAATTCAGCAGGGATTATCGTAGCTTTGGCTACAGCTTCTTCAATAGTTAATAATTGTCTCTCTCTTACCATCTCTCTAAAATATTTGGGATAAGTTCCAGCAATCTGTGGATGCCCTTCTCCTTTTTGGTAGGTACCTATATCGGTAGATGGCATGCAATAAGGCCTTGTTAAACATTGATATACGTCCTCTGGCTGACCAGTAAAACAGATTACGGCTTCGTTGGGATAATCTTTTCTTAATTCATTATATAGATTACGGTTCAAGGTCTTGCCCAAATGTGTTCCCGTAGCTACAACCAGATTGGAAAATGCAATATTATTATCACCTAAGGTTTGTTCATCGAAGGTCGCAGTACCAATAAAGGTTGCCCAGTCTGTATACATCCCGGAATCAATCATAATAGGCATGCCTTGCCCAATGGCCTTATCAACAATCTTTAAAGCATCCTCTAATATGCCTTCTCCATATTGATATACAAAATGGGAAATTAATAATTTCACATTGGTATGTTTAGCGATTGATAATATTTCATAAAGGGAATATAAATCATACAGAGTAAATAACCTTGTGTGGATTGGCATTACACGGTTATACTTAGCACACAGTCTTGCTAAGGTCATAACTTCTTCCATGGATGCACCTGGAGAATAATCAAGTCCAAAGGAGATTCCACAAGCTCCATCTTTTAATGCTTGCTCTGCCAAGGCTTCCATTTTTAATAATTGTTCTCCACTGGCTTTGGTATAAACATCTTTTATTCCAACTTCTTTCCTTAAAGAAAAAGAATGTCCGATTAATTCTGCTTGGTTCAGCGGAAATCCTTGTTCTGTCTGTTTCCCGAAAAATTCTTTCAAATCAATAGGACTTAACCCACAATTGCCACCTACTGAAGTTGTAATACCCTGGCATACGGATAGTTCTCCAGAATATTCGTAACCATCAATATGACCATGGGGATCAATAAAACCAGGACTCACAATAAGGCTTGACGCATCAATCATCGTACTAGCTTCCAATGGAGACTCTGATATTGTTACGATCTGACCTTCTTTGATTCCAATATGAAGTTTTTGTTGTTTTCTTGATACTGTATCAATAACAGTACCATGATTGATCGCTATGTCTAACATAACACCACCTCTTAAATACTATAAGAATCCACGGTGCTATAACCACTGTGATGATCCAATTCTTTCTTTTTCCAATTCTGCTGCCAATACAACAATTCTCGCTGTTCAAGCGGAGTTATTTGTTCTTTCGCCTCTATATTGATGAGTTTCTTCGCAATATTCTTTAGTGTCTCTGCTGCGGTAGAGTCTGGACTCGTACGAAATACTGTTTTATCTTCTAGATAACTACTCTTAATCGTAGAGAACGTATCAACATAGGATAAGATTGGTATGTTTACATGCTCTGCATAATCAGATAATAAGGACTTAGCTTGAAATTCATCTGCAAAATTAACTAATAACGAAGCATTTTGATGTTTCGTTCCTTTTCTTGTAATACCCGCTAAGATACTATTGGCAGTAGACAGAGAAGGAAAACTTCCACTACTGATTACCACCGTTCTTTGCATAATGCCTTCTCGCATCGGTAGAATAAATCCAGTACAAGGAGTATCCCCTGTAATATCATACAACACATAATCAATCTCATATGTTTCAAAAACATTTTGCCTCGTTAACATCTCATCTACCTGGCTGATTCCTCTTGCCAGACAGCCTACTCCCGGCTCAATACTACCTAATTCCATACAATATACACCGGAATCACTCTTAACGATATAATCATTTAACTGAATATCATATTTATCGCGATAGTCTTCTAACACAGAAGGAATATCAATGAAACCTCGTAACAATAGGGTAGAACTTAGACTGATATCTGTTCCAATTTGTAACACATGAAATCCTTCCAGGGTGAGAGCTTCACTCATATTAGATGCTAAGACAGACTTACCAATTCCACCTTTACCAAGAAAACATATGCGTTCTGGTTTCTTTCCCATCTACTCTCCTCCTTTTAACGTATTGATATAGGAAACGTATTCCTCCCTTGTAAATACAGGATGAAACTCCTGGATCACTTCTTTTGCTTCCTTCGCCTGATGCGCCAATAAACGATATGCTGAAAGAGCCATAATTTTAGCTGGAATAATATAAGCTTTATATTCATCTGTTATAGTAAAATCTTCGCTATGAAGTGCTCCCTGAAAACCTCCATGGGTAAAATTAATAACTGGCTTAACATGAGTCAAATCTCCAACGTCTGTTGACGCAACATTTTGGTAACCCATATGAATTGGTTCAAATGTAATCTCATGTTCCAAACACGCTGCTGCTTGTAACATAGCTTTGGACGCTGCTGCTTCTAATACTGGAAGATAGCCTTGATAATTTGTAATTTCTGCCTTTGCACCTAATGCCTCTGCTGATGCAGTAAAAGCTTTATCTACTTTATTAGCTGTAGTTTCAATAGCAGCTAACGACTTCGCTCTTACCATTGCTTCTACCACTACTTCATCAGGAATCACATTAACTGCTGTTCCTCCCTTTTGAATAATGGAGTGAACTCTTATATAATCTTCTTCTGGAAAGGTCTCTCTTAAAAACCCAATTGCATTCAAACCATGGGCTGCTGCATTTAATGCATTAATTCCAGCACCTGGTGCTATGGCAGCATGAGAAGCTTTCCCTTTTATCAGGATTCGTTTGGATACAAAGCCATTGGATGCATTATTCCCAATTAAGATATCCTTATCACAAGGTACCATATGAACATGTGTGGTTAACACAAGATCGATATCATCAAACGCACCAATCCGAATTGCTTCACTTTTACCACTTCCAAACTTTATCTTACCTTGTGACTTTAATTCTTCTTTTATACTGGCATCCACATATTCCTCCGCCGGTACCGCAAAAAAGGTAATATTCCCATCCAAATATTTCTGAATCTCTGGATGACATAACGCTATCGCAGAACCAATTAACGCAGCTAATTGAGCATGATGTCCACAAGCATGTGAGATCCCATTCTCCGCATTAGAAAAAGGATGAGTCTTACACTGAATCCCATCTAATTCTCCCAGAATACATAAATTAACATCCTTTGCATCTCCACCTGCCCAAGCCTTCACACCAGTTACAGCAATCTCTTTCTCAATCGTCAATCCCAATTGACCAAAAAATTTCTCTACCTTTTTAGCAGTTCGAACCTCATAAAAACTCAATTCCCCATGAGCATAAATATCCCTAGCAAATGCGATAATCTCCTCTTTACGCTCATCTATTAGTTCAACAATTCTTTTTTCAATCTCATCCACAGAATAATTCACCTCATTTTTAATTTATTAATAATATACAGGTCATTAAGCCCTATTGAACAACCTTGACTGTCAATTTGCACATCCACAACCTACACGAAGTGATACACACTATAATTTGAAGAGCAACTGTTATGAAGTCGTTGGTACTTAGTTCCTGTACTGTAGGAACTTACGTACCATTACGAACTTCATCCAAGCGAAAGCGGGTTGCGAATCAAATTATATTGCGTATCACTTCTTTCAAGCATGTAATATGTGCAAATTGACTCACAACCTTCTTCAACCAATCCTTAGACCCACACTTCATACGATATTATATGAATTTATTGTTAAAATAAAAGCATGACTCAATAACCAACAACCGCTATTAAGCCATACTTTCTATTTACTATCTAAAAATCTCATTCTACCACTAGAATTTTCATGATTTGGTTTATCACCAATACTAAATTCATTAATATTCATTGCTGCCTTAATCTCATTATTCATAGATTCAGCACAATTACGACATACTCGTCCAAACTTAATCTTTGTACCACAAACTTCACAATCAATAAATACAGCAGATTGATCTGGGATAACAAGACGACCATCTCTTAAAAAGGATTTAATTCTTCCAATACTAACACCTGTCTCCGCTGCAACATCTTTTAAGGTAGCAGTATGATTTGCATATATATAGTCTTTCACAAGAGTAAACTGAGCATCATCTTCTTCTTTACACTTGGCACAAATGCATTTACCAAATCCAGAATAGAAAAACATGCTCCCACATCTTAAACAAGATTCTAATTTCGCATTATAATTACTCAAAACATCACCTTTTTCTTTTGTAATTAATTCGTTACTATTATAACATACCCTTTAAGTTATAATCAACTAAATTAACTTAAGAATCGACGAAATTCTTCTTGATTTAAGCTAATATTTTGTCCATAATACATTTAATGGTAAAATTTTAATAATAAAAGTGAATTAATCCTAAAATATGAACTTTAAAAGGAGAACGTATGGACAAAAAGAATTGGTATCAGCATTCCATTGAAAAAGTATTAGAATATCTAGATAATAATATTGATTCAGACTTAACCTTAGCTGTGTTGTCTCATGAAGCTGGATTCTCCCCTTTTCATTTTCATCGAATCTTCCACTCCTACACTGGCAAAAGTCTTCACCAATATATTTTGGAACGAAGATTAACACTAGCTGCTAATCAATTACTATATGAATCTTGTGATATAACTGAGATAGCCCTACGTCACGGTTTTTCTACACCTAGTGCCTTTTCCAGAAGTTTTAAGGAACTATTTCACTGTACCCCAACCAAATATCGCTTAGATCAACACCGAGAATATCCCGCATCGTTTGCAAACATTACCTTTCCTAACTACTCCTACGATGAAGAAATTCATATGTGCTTTTCGCCTGTGAATTTAACTGACCTTCAAACCCTTTGCCTAGGTGTAACCGGATTATCGGAATCTTTTCTAAATCCTGAGATTGAGCAAGCCTTTCATACTATATTTTCTTGGCTAAAAAGTCATGGTGCCTCCCCAAACACCAAGATATGCGGAATTACTGTGGACTCACCTGAAGTTACTTCTCTTGCTGATTGTAAGTATTATGCATGTACAACTGTCGATACTCAGATCAGTAGTGAGACTTTAGTTTATCGAACGTTTCATACTGCAGGTTCTTATATTTGTTGTAAAATGAAACGAGAACAAACAGATTTTGCTGATCAGTTTTTTTATAGAATGAAGTACTTCTATGGATATTATCTAGAACGGTATCAATTAGTACCTGATTATCGCCCATTTGTTGAATTTTATGAAAGAGATGAACAAGGTAATCTCATGATACTATTCTGTGTTCCAGTGAAAAATAGCAAGAAATGAACAGTGTAAAACCTTCTGATTTGATATTATGACAATGTCATAACAATGAAATGGGGAGGTATTTTCATGAAATCAACAATGCAACTTAATATGGAACACATGAAAAATGGAACAGCCAACTTGGAGACAATAGTAAGTGACCGACTTTCTCTAATCGAGAAGTATCACAACTATAATGCCATTGTCTCTTGTAACAAAGAGCAGGTCATACAACAAGCAAGAGAACTAGATGCGGCGATTCGTTCCAATAATCACGTTGGGGAACTTTGTGGTTCTATTATTACAGTGAAAGATAATCTAGATGTAAAAGGGTTATCTTCAACTGCGGGGATGGAAAAATTTAAGAATAACATTGCCAAAGAGGATTGCCCTACCGTAGCCAGATTACGAAGGGAAGGAGCCATTATTCTAGGTAAGACTAATATGCCAGCAGGCGCCATGGATATGCAGACTTTTAATAATATTTATGGTAGAACCAGTCATCCAGACTTTCCAGAATACACTTGTGGTGGAAGTAGTGGTGGGGGAGCTACCGCCATAAAATTAGGAATTAGCGATGCCGATATTGGTAATGATTTCATGGGCTCCATCCGAGTGCCATCTCATTTTTGTGGGATATATGGAATGATTGGAACACAAAAGGTATTACCTTACGAACAACTAGTTGGTGGTAATCCCTATGGAAGTACCATGTCTAATATTCTTCGCATAGGGATTCAAGCTAGTAGCTTACAGGATCTTAACACGTTATTTTGCATACTTGCTAACAAGAACATGATTTTTCCAAGTTCTGATAGCAAAACCAATATTCACATCGCTTATTCTGAACATTGTGGAGAACTCCCACTAGCTCAAAATTACAGCCTTATCTTTCAGGAATTTATAACTAAGTTAAGCAAAACGTATCCTACCTCGTCAATTAAGGAAACACAAGTAGATTTTAAGAAGGCGCGAGATTGCTTTTTAAAACTACTATACGGTAACATGTCCACTACACTACCTTCAATAGTTTGGATAGCCATGGGACCTAAAATGTCCAATAAATTAAAGGACTATCTATTACAAGAGGAAGAACGTGAGCGAATCATAAACCAGCTAGATCTTTTATATCAAGATTATGATATATTACTTACTCCAGTTACTGCTTCTTCTGCCTTCCCACATATACTCCCTAAAAAAATGCGTGGTGGCCAAGCAATTTACGATGACATGATAATTGACGGCAACAAGGTTCCCTATTCAGTTGCAAATATGGGGTATACCACACCATTTTCCCTATCCTCCAGTCCAGTCATAGTCATTCCAATTGGAAAAACCAAAGAGGGATTGCCGTTAGGTATTCAAGTCATAGGGAATCGCTTTCATGACTTGGATCTTATAAAAATAGCTTCTATCCTAGAAGAAACTCTAGGGCAGAAGCTAATCATGGAAACTGATCTATTGTAATACACATTTTAATATTATTACTGACACCAGTATAATGGTCGTTCTATCGTAACTGGTAATCGTGTAGAGCCATCCCCTTTGGCTGTGTTAATCTGGGACTGGGTAAGAAAGATGCAATCTGTAAGATTCGCACTCCTAATGTCTGTATCACGCATATCCGCTCCGATTAGATTGGCATAACTTAGATCTACACCTCTTAGATCGGCTGCAATCAGAAAGGCTCCTCGTAAATCTGCACCTACCAAAGGAGTCTTTCTAAGGTCGGCACCAAATAAATCTTTTCTAGAAGAGATATCTTTCTTCTGTTTGATATTATTTACTAACTCACTTGCTTTATGTAGCAAGATATTCACTTGTTCTCTATGCTCCTCAATAGGAAAAGAGAGTAAGAACTTTGCATTTTGCAAAGTAAGAGTCTCTGTCTCCTGTATCATATTTTTAATGTTTAATTGTAATTCATGGTTTGACGGTATCATAAGCGCATCTGTTAAATACCATAGCATTTCCTGAAGCTGTCTCACCACTAAAAACACATCGAACATTGCCTTGGAAGTTTCTTCTGATTCTCTCCAATCATGACCTTGAAACGTAATCTGTGACACTTTCTGTCCAGCACCAAAACAGTCATATGATGTACAGCCTTTCAGCCCCTTCTCACGTAGTTGATTATGGACACGACACCTATAGTCCTCCATTAAATTCTTACAAGGCGTGCCAGCTTCTTTATTATTTGGAAATCCATCGGATGCCGTAAAATATAAAGCAACGCAGCATAGTCCATAACAATCCTTACAATTACTTTGAAAGCCTTCGTATTTTTCTTTTTTACGTTCTATCTTATTTTGATAAATCATTTATAAACCTCTATCTAGTTATACTAAAACATTGGTAAGACTACCAATATTTTCAATCGAGACTGTTACTTCATCTCCAGATTTTAACCAATTCTGTTGGCTTTCTGGATATCCTAACATTACACCACTTGGTGTTCCGGTAAAGATAAGATCTCCAGGTTTTAAAGTCATGAATTGTGAAGCATAACTTATAATAGTAGCACAATCAAAAATCATATTACTTGAGTTGCTGGTTTGACAAACCTTACCATTCACAGTACAACTTAAATCCACGTTATTGGGATCTATGTCATCTGCCATCACTAGATAAGGTCCAATCGGTGCAAATCCGTCTAGTGATTTACCAAGGAACCACTGTGAAGTTCGATACTGTAAGTCTCTTGCACTCAGATCGTTCCCGATGGTGTAACCAAATACATAGGAAAGCGCATCTTCCTTGGATACATTCTTGGCTTCCTTACCAATTACGATAACTAACTCCACCTCATAATCATATTTAGTAGCCACCTTAGGAAGTACTACATTCTGTTTATGAGCGGATAATACATTATTGCATTTACTAAATAAAACTGGATATTTAGGTTGTTCTTCCTTCGCTTCCTTACTATGGCTTAAATAATTTAAGCCTACACATAGTATCTTCTCTGGATTCATGACAGGAGGTGCAAAGGTAATCTCTTCTTCTGGTATAAAATTATGTTCTTGCCCAATTAATTTATCTAGTATATGAGCCCCTGCAACCCCTCTACTAATTACTTCTTCCATACTAATTGGAACATCAAGTGAATGGACTTTGGCTGACTTCTCCACATCAATGATTCCCTGTTCACATTGTATACCTAGTTTAATTTTATCATTTTCGATATAATTTAGTAATTTCATAACTCCTCCTTAGATTCCTAGCACTTCTTTTATATACCTAGATAGTGTATCTGCTGCCATTTCATGAGCGATTGGTCCTGGATGACTTCTGGCGCCTACAGTTTCATTGGTTGTATTTGGTAACTGGAAGACTGAAACTTTCTTATCCTTTGTCTTTTGAATATAATGATCAACTGCACGATATATTGCTGGCATCATTGGTATCCCAAGCATACCATAGGTCCAGATTATATGTGCCTTTGAATTATATTTTCTTATTTTGTAAAGGAAATTCTCTACTGCTTCTTCAAATGCCTTTACATCTTCTTCTACATAACTTCCATCTTCGTTAAGCCGTTGTTTATGAGTCTCTCCCGTCGTTTCATCTTTCCATTCTGGTGATTGGAACGCTCCTCCGTCATTGGTTCCAAGATTCACAACTACAACATCTGGCTGCCAAGAAGCAAAGTCATTATCCTCCAAAGCACCCAGCGTTTTATTCTTATCACCTGTAAGGATACCACAGACTTTCTCATAATATTCTGGCATGTTTCCATGAGGGTTATTATCCCAACTTGTTAAAACACCCCAACCGCTTTGTGATAACACACGGTAATCTGCATTAATTGCTTTAGCTGTCTTCGCTGTATAATTATCTACTGCACTAAACCACATGGAGATCCAGTCTTCCTCTTCTTTTGCTCCAATAATTCCTTCCCCAGATGTAATGCTGTCTCCGATAAACTCTAATTTATATGATTTATCAGAGGCTGGTAGTAATTCTCCGTCTAATCTGATTGCATGAATCTGCAAAGAGCAGTTAGGATCTGCGCTCATTGCCTGTACGTCTTTTATAATACGTACATTTTTTACAAACGCTTCATTCATTCCGCGAAATACGCAGATCCAATGTCTTCCTGCTGTTATCATCTGTCTACTCACGGGAGCATCATTTACAAGTATACTAATCCAAGGTTCATACATCTCGTAATCTGCTTCCACTTCAATCCAAAGTTCTTGACACTTGGCATTTACTTCGATTCCACTGCCTGTCCAGAATAAGGTCAAAGGAGATAAACACCCTGTGGTTCTACCATGTACTTTTATAAGCTTTGCTTGGCTTAATGTTAGTTCTTTTAATTTTTCATTTATCTGCAACTGAGTTTCCTCCTTTATCTTTCTATCACATGATACATTGCTTTCATTGTAAATTACCAGAAAGAGGAATTCAATAGACAAAATAATTAATTCAATGTGTTATATCATACTACACCTAAGATATTTATATACAACAAGGGAGAGCGATTTCGCACTCCCCCTTAATAATCTTAATCCGTACTATCAATTAACAAACATTCTATCTATATTTAATCTGTTACAGATACTCTTTCTTTTCTACTAATTAATCGTAAAAAAGTTAATACAGCACCAAAAATACTTATTGCGCCTGCTGTTATATATACAATTTTCATACCATAGATGAATGCATCATTTCTTCCAACCACATAATCAGTCACATGATGTCCAATTTTTGCACTCATACTACTATATAGAAGTGTGGTGGCTAATGCTATTCCACTTACCATTCCCATATTTCTGATCAACGCATTTATACTTCCTGCAATTCCAAGTTTATCCCTTGATACGGTAGACATAACTAAGGAATTATTCGGTGATTGGAAGAGTCCCATACCGAATGACATAATTCCAATAAAGAATAACATTCCAAGCAATGAAGCGTTTTCGTTTAAGGTAGACATGAATAATAATCCTATACTGATAAGAACCAACCCAATGAATGTCAGTATTTCAGAGCCATTCTTGTCTGATAAATGACCGCTAAGCGGTGCAACTACAGTTAATACTAATGGATAAACCATCAAAATTAATCCAGTCTGTGCTGGGCTATAATTCATAACATCCTGTAGATAAAATGGCAGAATAATATTATTACAGAAGATTACCACAAACGTGATAAATCCACAAAATATACTTAAAGAGAACAATTTGTTTGAAAACATATCTAATTGGATTAAAGGATTCTCTCGCTTCTTCTCCACTATAATAAATGCTAGAAATGTAATAACAGCAATAATAAAACCGAATATGATAAGTGAATCTGTAAAGCCACGATGTAATCCTTCATTTAGTGATACAAAAAGTGACACGATTGCAATCATAAATAAAATAGCACCTAATCCATCCAATTTACCATGCACAGCCTGTTTTTCATTAGGTAAGAGCTTAAAGGCATAAAATATAGTTACAATACCAACCGGCACATTGATTAAAAAGATATATTCCCAACTGGAAGCTCCTACAATCATACCACCTAATCCTGGACCTACTAATGAACCTAATGCAACAGCGGTTCCTATAAAACCAAGGGCTTTCCCACGTTCATTTTGTGGGAATACTTCAGTAATAATACCCTGATTATTGGCCATGGTTCCTGCTGCACCTATAGCTTGTACCACTCGAGCTAATATTAGTAAAGGAAATGAATTTGTGACACCACATAGCAAAGATCCTATGGTAAATAGAATTAATCCTAATTTAAACATTTTGATTTTCCCAAGCATATCACCTAATCTACCAAAAATTAATACCGTACCAGCAATTACAATTAAATAACTCGTTGCTACTAATTGAATATTTGATGTGGCTACACCTAAGCTTCTTGCCATTTTGGGCAATGCTACATTTACAATACTTCCGTCCAAAGCAGACATGAATGTAGACATGACTACTATAATCAATATGGACCATTTACTTCTTTCGTTTGTTTTGTTCATTCTTTTTCTCCTCTTGCGTTTAGCCAATGTATCTTATCGTAAATCCTCTTAAGAGAATTCATTGTAATCTGTTTCTCTTCTTCAGATAACTCTTCTGTTACTAAGTTTATCATCCCATGGTATTTCTCGTATATATCAGGCATTAACTCCTTGGCTTTGGTAGTTAAATATAACTTGTTGGCTCTACTATCTAATTCATCTTGTTCTTTATATACGAACCCAAGCTGAATTAGCTTTGCTATGGTTCTTGCTGACATAGCCTTATCGTTACATGTTATTTTGCTAATTTTGTTCTGACTTATGCCTTCATTCTTATCCAAGATAAATAGATATGGGCAAGCGCCACTACTTAATTCATACTCCTTTAGAGCTTTATCCAGATAGATCTGTGTGTTTCTATAAATCTTTGTATTTAATTTAATAAAATTCGTAATTGCCTCATGATCCATATGATTCCCCCCTTTATTAATTGACATGTCAACCATTAGTATAATGTGTTATAGTTGACATGTCAATTATTATTTATTAAACCATTCAATTGTCGCCGTTTTCATCTCTTTGGGAAGAATATTATTATATACTTCACTGTATAGCCATGCTAATGTTTTATTATTAAGATATTTTTTCATTTCCTCTTCCGCTTCTAACATAACCACTTTTATTAAACAAGGACATTTGGTATGTGTGTCTGGTAAATTCTCTTTATCCAATAATATAGTATTCTGCCTAATTTCAGCACATTGAAAAAAGGATTCGCTTCCCTCTATGGCTTCTACAACATTCCAAAATGTTATCTCTTCTGCACTTCTTGCTAAAGCATATCCACCTTTCACACCAGGTACTGATTTTACAATACCTGATTTGCTTAACTTCGAATACATTTTTGACAAATAAGTTTCTGAAATACCCTGGAATGTAGCTAAGTCTCTAATACCAACGGACTTGCCCTCTTCTACGTTTACCATATATAACAAACAATGCAGTGCATATTCAACGCCTACTGAAAATTTCATTTTTATTCTCCTCATATCTTTTAATCATTTCTATCATAGACTATTATCACTCGTAATTCAAGATTCTCTTCTTAGTAAAAGTTATTAAAATATTTTCATGTTGACAGTATTAATATTGTATAGTAATATAATTATCGACAATGCTTATCCACGATAAATATTGTCTCCATTAAAAACCCAACATGAAAGGAATGTAATCGAATGTTTACAGAAAAATTTTTAGAAGTATTAAACCATGAAGGTATTGTTTCCATCGTAACTTGTGCAGGAAATGAGGCTCACGTAGCAAACACCTGGAATAGCTATTTAGTATTGGAAGAAGGTAACAAGATATTGATTCCTGCTGCTGCCATGATCAAGACAGAGGAAAATATCAATGAGAACCCTACTGTTAAGTTAACGTTAGGTAGTAAAGAAGTAATGGGCTATAACTATATGGGTACTGGATTTTTAATAGAGGGAACTGCCAAATTCTTAAAAGATGGAGAACTCTTCCAGATGATGAGAGAGAAATATTCCTTCTTAACAAGAGTATTAGAAGTAACCGTTCATTCTTGTAAGCAAACATTATAAAAAATTAGGAGAAAACATGCCGAGAAGAATTAACCAATCAGAATGCATAGCATGCGGAACCTGTCAGAGAGTTTGTATTGTAGGATGTATTACCCAAGGGGAAGATAACAAAAGAATCATCCATGAAGCAGCCTGCGTGGATTGTGGAGCATGTCAAATGGCGTGTATTAAAAAATGCATTACTAAAGCTTAACCATTTTCTTCTCAGTTAGATGCCTTTTGCAAGATTAGATTATGGTTGAAAAAGAAACAAACATCTAATATAATAATGTAAATGCACCAACGGTTGGGAGGACAAGCCATGAACAAAGAAGAACAAGTCATGATGGGTTTCAGAGACGTATTTAACAAGATGACTTTACTTAACAAGACAAAGATGGAAGAAAGCCTTAAAGGCTTTAAGTCTTCTGAAGTACATTACATCGAATACATTGGAAAAAATGTAGATTCCAATGTTACAAAACTTGCGGATTCCTTTTATATGACTAGGGGCGCCATAAGCAAAATGTCCAAGAAGCTTATTAATAGGGGTATTATTGAAAGCTATCAAAAAGCAGACAATAAGAAGGAAATTTATTTTCGTCTTACGGAACAAGGACAAGAGATTTACCATGTTCATGAGAAATTACACAAAGAATTTCAAGATCGAGATAAAGCTGTATTTGATCAGGTGACTGAGGAACAATTCGATAGTATGATTCGTTTTGTTGATAAGTACAATCAACATCTGGATGCAGAAATAAAAAAACAAGGTATTAAGTCAGAATAAATTTAAATTATGAGTAAAATAGCAAGCAGCCTAACTCTTTGAGATTAGGCTGTATTTTTTATCTTTAAGTATTTTGTTGACAAAGAAACAAATCAGTGATATATTTGTTATGTTTCCAAGGAAACAATATCAACTTGTCAAAGGAGAATCGAAATGAAGAAACTTTCATGTAATGACCAAAGCACAGAACAAACTGTGGATAAGCATGCTTTCCTGTTCGGTTTAATCTCTGTATTTCTATGTGGAATTGGTTTTACAATCATAACACCGGTGGTACCTTTCTTAGTGCAACCTTACATAAGCAATCCGAATGATCAGGCTATCGTAGTTACACTTCTTACTTCAATTTATGCCGTCTGCGTGTTTCTTGCAGCTCCCGGACTGGGAGCACTGAGTGATAAATATGGTCGTAGACCAGTACTCTTAATATGCCTATTGGGTTCAGCAATTGGATATATCGTATTTGGTATTGGTGGTGCATTATGGATATTATTTGCCGGGCGCATAATAGATGGTGTAACAGGTGGAACTATAAGCACTTTATTCGCGTATTTTGCAGACATCACCCCTAGAGAAGAAAGAACCAAATACTTTGGATGGATGAGTGCAGTTGTAGGAGTAGGTACTGTCATTGGCCCTACTCTTGGCGGATTGCTTGCCAAGTTTGGGAATTCTGTTCCCTTGTATTTTGGAGCAATCATAACTCTACTGAATGTCGTATATGGATACTTTTTAATGCCCGAAAGCCTACATAAGAATAATAAACTGCAAAAGATACCATTGATAAGACTGAATCCGTTTACACAGCTTGCAAACATACTGTCCATGAATAGTCTAAAAGGGCTACTTGTATCAGCGTTCTTACTTTGGATACCAAGTGGTTCTTTACAAGCAGTTTTATCACAATTCACAGTGGATTCGTTCCAGTGGAAGCCTGCACTTATCGGTCTTATGTTCTCTATTATTGGCCTCCAAGACATCATTTCACAAGGTTTCATAATGCCGAAGTTATTAGTAAGACTTAGTGATAAAAAGATAGCTGTGCTTGGTATGTTCTCCGAGTTAATCGGATATTGTCTAATTGCAGCATCTGCTTTATTCTCATACTATCAACTTCTAATAGCTGGAATGTTTGTATTTGGATTTGGTGATTCCATTTTTGGACCTTCCTTCAATGGAATGCTTTCCAAATCTGTGGATTCCAGTGAGCAAGGTAGGATTCAAGGCGGTAGCCAATCAATTCAATCTCTTGCAAGAATAATTGGTCCTATCATCGGTGGGCAAATATATGTATTCCTGGGTTCTGCGGCACCTGCTTTTATGGGTGTTATATTGGTAGCAGTGGCAATACCTATTTCTTTATCTATAAAATACCCTCTTGGTGATTCATAGAAAACCCTCCTCGTTCCACTTCGCCAAATTCAGAGTATTCATTTGCTGCTTTCCTATATCTTAATCTCTTAACTGCACCATATGGTTCTCTTACAGAAAGTTCTTCCCCACCACCAGAAATAACCCATAAAATCTTATATCCTTGTGGTGTCACACGCAATTTCTCTTCTCCTTTTCCATCGGTAAAGTAAATGAGTAAATTAACCTGATTATGGTTGGCATATTCAAAAACTGGACTAAATTTGGTGTTTCCTTTTGTATTCATTCTATCTTTTAGATCTTTTTCCGTTCTGACTTTATATTCACGTCTAATTCTATCATCACATTCAAGAATGGTTATATCATGGCTATAGTTTTTTATAATACGAATCACTTCAAGCATGGCTTGCTTAAATTCCTCACCACTAATACTTCCACTAATATCAATGGCGACAACAATTTTAGCCTTATGACTTCTAAGTTCTCCTCTTAGATCCAATCTCTCTGGTTGTCTTCTATTTCTTCTTGTGATGGTTTTCTTTTTGTTACTTTCCACGGTTCCCATTAACTGATTCAGATAAAGATTCCAAGGCAAATCATCCTCATTATTTTTAAAGTCAGTAATAAGTTCTTCAATAAACGCAGGAACATTACCTTTCTCAGAGGAGAGAATTACTTTCTCTGTGAATTCTTTTATTGTTTCATCATCCAAATTACTGGATTCTTCCCAAATATCATGGGTGTTTGCAATATTATACTCCGTTTGGATCGTATCATTATCATCCTTCTGATTCGATTGTGTAGAATCACTTTTGATATCTTTCTTTTGTGGAACTTCCATTTCCTTATACTTCTGATCAATCGCAGCTTGAATCTTTTCCGCATAATATTCGAAAGTTGCATGATGTGGGAGTTTCAACCCATAGTTTAAATTAACCCATTCTAATGTTGTTGCATAAGGTGGAAGATCATCTAAGTATTTATTCACAACAATATCCATTGCTGTATTAATGGCTAACTTACTATAGTTGTTTCTCAACCCCTTTGCCCTAATTAAATGAATTGATAACACGTGTAATATTTCATGTTTTATAGTGCTTTCCATTTGTTTTATATTCAATTTAAGGAAAATGAATGGATTAAAATATATAACATATTTGGTACCCTTGAAATTAACTGCAGTTGGGCTACTGATGTCATATCTTATTTCTCTAGACATTTGATATAAAAAATATCCATAGAAATTCTCGTTTTCTTCCATCAGACTGAAGATAACTTTATCTACTAGGTCTAAAAATTCCTTCTTGAACTCTTCTGGCATTGTTATTTTTAGGTTCTCCACGTTATGATTCGCTTCAAATACACCATACATTTTTTTCACTTTTTGACGGAGTGCATTTACTTCTGTATCAAAATTTGTCTCCATACCATACATCCCCTTTATCCCTTAATTGAAGCATAGGATTCAAAATATAAATCTACAAATGTCTCATTTTCCATTGCATATTCGTATAGCCCACCAAAATTCGCTTTCAAATCCTTCATAATCCCAATTCTTAAATCGATTGGGTAGAGTTTTAAGAACTGAATGAAGCGATTCAGATATAATTCTGTTTCAACTATATCATTTTTTATCTTTAAATCTAAGTTCTTAAGAATATTCTTCGCTGTAAGATAAAGTCTGGTATGGCTTTCCTTTTGTATTCGCTCTGTTAGGTTTTCCGACAAGGTTTCTGGAATGAAAATATCATCAAATGTAATCAGTGGGCTATAATCCGATTCCACAAAAAGAATAAACTCTTCAGCAATCAGTTTTCCTACATTACCTTTTATAACATTTAGAAATACGGACCTGGGGATTGACTCATTCTGTTCCATGTAGCTTTTATAAGCCTTAGAAATTCTTTCATAACTTCTAGGAGTTGCTTTTATGGCATCCCCTTTGGTTTTATGTAGATATTCTGGAAAAGTCCCAATGAACTCAATTACTTTTTGCTCCACACCGTGATCCATTGCCCATTCTAACCATTGTATATGATCCGCCTCCATGTATAACCAAACAAATCTATTTTCCTGTGCAGCATCCATATCCACGACCTGATAATCAAAATCAGAACCATATTTACCAGATGGATTCATAGCTGCTAATATTTTAACACTTTCCGAAAGGTGATAACCATTAATTTCTCTATTCAAAATTAGATTCATAAGTTCCTGTTGTACGGTGTGTTCACATCGATTGATCTCATCGATAAATAAAAGAACCGTGTTACCTTTTGCTAACTCCTCATCTAGTTCTCTTAACTTATGATGAACTGCATAAATGGTTGTCTTGGTTTCTACAGGGGATCCCTTCTCATCCATTCCAACATAAGTCTCAATAGTTGGAAGCCCTCCAATCTCTCCTTCTTTTAGAAGATTACCATCGATTACGATCAAACTCCATTTATTCACATTCGCAAGACTTTTTGCTAATGCAGTCTTTCCAATTCCACTTTCACCAACGATTAGCGGTACTTCACCTGTTGAAAGTACTAATTCCACACTTTTTATCGTATCTGTAAAATTCATATTTCTTTTCTCCTTACATCTTTAACTTTTCGTCAACTGCAATCTTTTTCGCCATTTTACTACCGTACTTGTAGATAAATAGTACTTTATCCATATCCTTAAGATCCGTATGATCAATACTATTATAATTAATAAAATCTCTTACATACTTTTCATCCACAGTTTCATCCGACAATACTTCCTTTAATGTCTCTACTAATTCCTCTTTGGATATGTCTTTTCCAATGTATTTAATCACTAAAATATTTGCTTTCAGAAACTCTAACATTTTATTCTTGTCTAGCTTTTTTACAAATTTTATCGCTGCTTCATTGCTACGGATTGCAATCAGCTCTGTCTCATAAGTCGGCGTTTTTATAAAGCGAAGTGCTTCATAATTAATAATTACTGCCTCTTTTTGCACACTTTCATAGGGCTCTTTGATAAACTTGATGGCATCATAGTTTTTTCTCACCGCAATTAGTTGCAATTCTTCACTTGGATTGCTAACATATTTAATTGCCCAGCCTGCCTGCTCCACCGCTAAACGGATTACCTTCTCGGTTGGATGTTTCATATATTCTAAATGAATCCATCCACTATTAATTGCTTTTAACATCATGTCTTCGGTGGGTTCCTCAATAAACTTAATGGCAGAAGCATTCTTATCTAATGCTAACTCTTGCATTTCCCTAGTCGGGTTTTCTATGTATTCTATTAAAAGGGCATGTTTCTTGATTGCCATTAACTTCATCTCATCGGTAGGATTCTTAATTGATAAAATCATATTTGGATTTTTCTTAATCATTTCTATCTGTTCTAATTGGTTCATACTTGTTTTCCTTTATCTATATTCATATTGGAACTAATTAAACAATAAAAAATATTGTTAGTTTTCTAGGTTGTATTCTAATAAAACATACGTATTTCTTGATTCAATTTTATCCGAGACATAACCCTGGGTCACTTTTCCTTCTTTGATTAACGACCCAATTCCAGAAGCTCTTCTTCTTTTTACTATATTCAACATAGTTTGAACCATTGCATTCCCTAGTCCCCTATGTTTAGGCTTGACTCCCATATATAGCAGAACATAATTACTGCATCTAATTTTCTTTAATAAAACCATCAGATATTCTTTCAGTCCAATATTACCATATAACATATTACCATAGTCAGGCATCCCAATCATAAAACCTACCGGTTCTTCATTATAATACGCTATTTTCACAATGGAGAAGTCTAATATATATTTGTAACTAATAAAATGCTGTACAAAGTCTTCTTCTTGAATCTGTTTGAATACGGGGAATTTACCATACAACTCCATTAACAACTTATAAATTGTTCTAATTGCAGAATCATACTCTTTCATTGATGGCGACAGAATAGTATATCCCTTACTTGTAAAATTACGATATCTTTCTTTACTCTTTTGGTCATTAAAATGTATCGGTGGTTTTCTATAATAATTGGATATATATGTTTCCATTATGTGATATCCTGCATCCAAAAACAAATCTATGTAATAATCTTTATTATAAGGCTCTGAAACATATGGTTTGTGATGAAAATTGTTAGTCTTTAGACGGTATCTTATCCAAAAACTGACGTCAACGGGTCCTGTAATTTTATGACAGTTGTTGAATCTTGATATATCCTTTGCTTTCTCAAATAACAATCTTGTACACTCTGTATCTTCAATGCTTTCAAAAAATCCAATGTATGAACTTAGGTCATCCGGGTAAATGGTAATAATACATCTGGACACTGGCTCATTTCCTTTGTAAACCAAAAGTTTATATAGATTAAAATATTTACTTAATACATGTTGTCCGAGAAGTAACTCCCGTTCTTCCTTTTCATTCTGAATTAACTCTCTATTCGTATACAGTT
Organism: Bacillota bacterium; assembly: GCA_023420935.1. Lineage (GTDB taxonomy): Bacteria > Bacillota > Clostridia > Lachnospirales > Lachnospiraceae > Mobilisporobacter. Next base: position 27,780 of record JAEZUR010000169.1, read on the forward strand.
TCTTTGGAATAGATAAAAAATCCCGTATATAATGTTCTTCTTGTTCAAATGAAATTAGTTTATACATTGCAAACCTTTCTATCTTCTTTTTTCAATAACGATCTCGCCAGTATTTCCATTCATGGTGATAATATCACCAGATCTTAGTATTTTCGTGATATTTTTCACCCCTACAATTGATGGTATGTTCAATTCTCTTGATATAATTGCGGTATGAGATAATAAGGATCCTTTTTCCGCAATAATCCCTTTCGCTAAGGTAATTAAAAATACCCAACCTGGATCAGTCATTTTGGTTATTAGTATCTTATCCTTAAACTCTTTTATGGTAGTCGGATCTTCTACAACCACCACCTCACCAGTTACAATTCCATTGGAACAAGGAATTCCTAGAATCTCATTTCCACCTTCAAACATAACTTCTGAATTAATATTATTATGTTTTCTATGAAACAGTTCGTTCATAAAGATTAATCTTGATGCATTGGGTAACTTATGATACATCACATACTCCTGTTTTCTGAGACGAATTATTTCCTTAAGATCTAACGTTCCTCCATGAATAAATTCAAACACTTCCGTTGTCTTTAAGTAAAAAATATCTTGTTTCTCATCTATTAATTTAGATTGGTAAAAATTATCTCCTATGGTTAAAAAGATGGTTCTTACCATACCATAAATTCTACTTCGATTCATTCTTGATATTTCTCTGTGTTTAATACCCAGCATGGCTTTTTTACTTAATAAGATTAAGATTTTCTTCTGAAACCAGTTACATTCTTTTATTACTTCACTTGGCAACTGATTCTCTTCATCTGATTGTATTGATTGTAACATGTTCTGTAACTTACCCATGTCACCTGCATATTCCATTATCTTTTCAACCAGAGTAATTGGATCCACACGAAACGTTTTACTCTCTAGTTTTAGCTCTTCTAAGGATCGGTCTCCATAACAATCAATATATTGATTGAAACTCTCAATAAAATCCGACTGATTTTCTGCAATATAATCTAGTAACATCTCATTGCTCTTTAACGCTTGTAACTCATCCACTCTACCCTCATCCACGACTTTCTTCGTTAGACTTAGTAATGCTTTTACTGGTTTCATACTCTCAATGTTAGTGATACCGGAGATATAATTATTAGCTTTGGCTTCATAATCCGTTACTTTCATTTTCTTTAATTGATGCTTTATTAAGCCTACAAAAATAAAAGCATACATATCGTTTAATAACGTTATGTCCCAAACGTTTAATACTTTTTCCGAAATGCCATTGTATAATTCAATTAAGTTTTTATTATCTAAGTTCTGATTATAGTTCTGTTTAAAATGATCGCTTACTTCCAGATATGACTCATTTAGTTTGTCCATCTCTTTTGGTACTTTGATAAACTGTCTCATAACACTGAGGTATGTTTTCATTTTCTGTGGGATTCCAATATGAATCTTTTCGGAATTATACTGTTTATCTGTCACTCCAAGCATTTCTTGCCATATCGGTATAATCTTCTTACTCATTGGTAGAAATTTAATGACTGTATACCAATTATTAATATTATAATACATTCTTCCATTCACATCTTCAACCATTTCCTGCAATACAGAATTGTACTGATTCACAAGCACATCATTCGAAAGTACTCTCTTGGCTAAACCATGAAACACACCGTAATACGCTTCCTTTACAAAAGAAGCGGTAAGCGGTAATGTGATATTAGGGTAGCTTTCTACAATGTTACTATTATCAAAGATCAATGTCTGATCCGTTCTTAATGTTGTTATGGGTCTTACCTGTAAAATATAAATTACATCTTTCCATATGGCAAATTCAATATCTAAAAATTCACCATACACCTTTTTTATATTGTTAATCATCGAAATCATTGTTTCAAATGTACTGGGGGTGATTAGGTAGGAATCTTCTTGTCGTTCATAATAATAGTTTTGATCGCTTGCATGATAATAATAAGTGGTGGTCATCACTTTATCTTCCACTACTAGATTACCCGTTCCTTCCCCTACGACAATTACCATTTCATTTAGCAACCCTCTTGGATTAGCTGTAAAAATGATTCCTGATGCATCCGAATGAATCATTTCTTGAATGATGATATTCATACGTAGGTCACTGATATTAAAACCTTTATTATGGCAATATTCTAATACATTGGGTGAGAATAACGATCCCAAACAATTTTTAATCTCATGAAAAATATGGTTTCTGGAGACATTAAGATATGTATCAAATTGTCCTGCAAATGAACTATCCATATCATCTTCCACGGAAGATGAGGAACGTACAGAAAATAACGTATCCTCTTGAAAATTCTGTTCTATATAATTTCTTACTTCCTCTATAAATTCTTGTTGAAACGTTATGGAACCCACTATCTTTTTAAATCGCTGACTTGCTGATTCCAAGCTCTCTTCATCATGAAAATGAATGGTATTGATAATCTCTTCTAATTCATCATGATAGCGGTTTAAATATGGTTCTAGTTCAGCGGAGTCGATACAAAAGAGATTGGGAACATGAATTCCTAATTCTTCCCTCTCAATTAATTGGAATAAATTACGCGCTTTCGTTCCAATGTGAAACGTCTTGTAATTACTCTTATTTACTAAATGATTCATCACACAATCCACCTTGTAATGATGTATATTACCTCCATAACCAATACCGTAAGTTCAGTAATATATTCATATTGTATTACTTTATCAACCAGCTTATATCTAGTAGGATCTTTTATAAATCCCCTTCCTTGTGTTAGGAACCAAAGATAACTTCCAATTACTAATATAACTGCGAATGGATAGATTTGATAAGCAAGATAAGAACTAGTGAACATATCAAATAACATGACAATCATAATAAACTTAGTTGCCTTTTCATAGCCAAATAACTTAGAATATGTTACATACTCTGTCTCGTCTTTTGGCGCCCTTGTTTTTCTTGAGATCTCCCATATTAACCCTGGAAAGTACAATGTTAATAGGATCATTATATTATTAAATGTGAAGATCTTAACCCCGTATTGTATACAGGAAAATGAAATAATATATAAATTCAAGATAATCTGAATTGGATTGTGTGTTACTAATGCTAACGGTAAACTTTTTTGTATCTTATGTTTACTAAAAAACCATAATGACATTGCAACGCCATAAACAGCCAATATAATAAAGTAAACTACGTTATTCATAAAGATAAGATTGAGTGGTATCATAACCACACACACCGTACTTAATAGAGTTACCAAATCTTTCGTTTTCACTCTACCAGATGGATATGCACGCTCAGGGAATAACCGTTTATCTACCTCATAATCCTTAAACTCATCTGCTATTCTTAAACATAGTAAGAAGCTAAATACAGTCACTGCTCCAATGATTTCTTGGAAACCTATGTGTATATCTGTAGCTCCATTTGTAATAATCACAAGAAAATAGATCTCAAAGAACATGATAAAACCTAAAATCAATCTCGGAATCACTGGATACATCTCTTTTAAATAAATATTTAACCTCTTTAGCATTTTATAATACCTCCAATTTTTTCTCCCATTTTCACTTTTGTTTCTATCCCTTTATTGGATGATTCCCATATGTCATCCTCAACCCAAATTGTATTCTCTTTCATTAACAATATAACCGTAGACCCACCAAAAGAAAAGTAGCCTTTCTCGTCTCCTCTACGAAATGTAGCTACTTTATGATTGGTAATTCTACCTACTAAAATAGCACCTACTTCAATCTGTATATATTCACCTATGTTTTCACCTTCAAGAACTGATACTTCTCTTTGATTTTCCATATACACTTTATATCTGTCAGAAGAAATAGGGCTTACTGTATGTAACACTCCTTCTATGACTTTATGACTCTTCTTATAACCAGAATCAATATAATGATACCTATGATAATCATCTACCGTCAATCGAAAGACGAAGCAAGTTCCATTCACATATTCCTTAGAAAGAGAAACGTCTTGTATTAACTCATCCAGAGTGTAAGTACTATGTTTGATATTCATCCTTAGATTCGAATCTATGTGAAATACCATTAACTTTGCATCTGCCGGAGAAATCAGTGTATGCTCGTCCATAGAATAAGGTCTTGTCTCTGGCCGTATCTTCCTTATAAAAAACTCATTAAAGCTTTTATATTTCTTAGTCTGATACTGGCTCATATCAAGATTATATGTTTCAATAAAAGGCCTTATCTTTTTGATTGACCTTTTACTATCCACAGTCAATGCATAAAACTTAGAAAATAGTTTTGCGGAAAAAAACAGTTTAAGTAGTAATCTTCCAACTGCTTTGTGATACAGAAATTTTAAGTAACCCTCTTGATATTGTTCCTCTACTATTATTTTACCTGAACTTCTATCATAAATTTTGGTATTCATTTATACTCCCTTAATCAGAATGAATGAAATCAATCCAATTGCAAGGCATATGAAAAACAAATATGCCAAGCCCCTTGGTTTCTTAATCTTAACATTAATTACAAATAAGAATCCAACCGCCAAAACGGATAGCGTATATAGCAACTGAAATTTATTCGGATTAAGCCAAAAAGAAGTAATCCAGATTACTGGAAAAATAAGTGCTGCGTAGGTCACTGGAAGTCCATCATAGTACTCCAAACGACTCTCTAACTGTTCATTTGCTTGAATATTAAAATATCCCAACCGTGTGATTCCTGCCAAGATATATAAACTGTATATCACCAAATGATACCACTGGTTTAGTCCCAAGCATAGTGCAAGCACAACTGGCGCTGCTACAAAATTAATCATGTCAGCTAGCGAATCAATCTGAACTCCGAATGCTTTCTCCTCGGTAGTACGTTTACACAAATTAGCGTATTTACCATCAAATAAGTCACAGATACCTGCCAAGATTAAAAACACCATCGCATATCCCAATTTATGGTTCATTGCAGCATAGATACCGAGTAATGAAAATACCACTCCAAGATACGTTACAAGAACTGATTTATTATATTTTCCTATAAACATAAAATCCCCCTTTTCTATTTATGAATCATTACTTCTCCCGTTTCACCATTTATTGTGATTTGACTTCCGTTTGGTATCAGTTTAGTCACATCATAACAACTAACAATGCAGGGAATTCCATATTCTCTAGCAATAATTGACGCATGGCATAAGACTCCTCCACGCTCTGTTACAATTCCACTCAATATAGCCAACCTACTGGTCCAACCTGTATCCGTAAATTTGGTTACTAGAATATCTCCAGCTTTCAGTTGATCTATCTGTGTTATGTCTTCCACTACCCTTGCAGTTCCTGTGACAATTCCTGTGTTGCAACCAATACCAGTAATTCCATCCCGACTATCTCTATACTTCATGGTTTTTTGTTGAAAGGAAACACCAATTTCATTTTCAGACATATAATTCCGAAATGATTGATAGTAAGTACGATTTCTCTGAATGAGTTTTGCTAAATCACTGGAATCCTTTTTATGATTCATAAAATCAAAGATATCATTGATTTTTAAATACCAGATGTCATCCACAGTATGAATCGTTCCATTTTCATAATATTTCTTTGCCAATCGAACAGTAAATGCTCTTACGATATAATAAAACCGGATGGAAATATCTTTTAATTCTTCTCTCCACCATAACATTTCACGGATGTTTTCCGTCTTTCTTAATAACTTTTTGTATCGTTTTGGGGATACATTCTTTTTTAAATGTTCTAGTTGCATTAAATATTTCTTATGCTGGGCTTCATTATCCTGTTCTGGGCTATAGCAATCTTCTAATAACACTGTTTCTTTTACTATTTTTATTACTTTTTCAACCTCTTCACAATAACATGGATACGAAACATCTAATTCGCTTTCTGAATGGTATCCATATTGTTCTGTGTGGCTTCTTAATTCTTCTATACTATAGTCATTGCCTTGATCATAATATAACTGTTCTAACTCTTTGATTGTTGTCCGTACCCAATAATTATAACTTACTTCTTCGGAACGGATCATTCTACTAATCCTCCAAATGTCATGAAAAGGTGCTAGATGTGATATGTGCTGCATTCCACCCAAAAGATCCAGATAATTACCGTTACTCATAAAGCTGGGCAAGTTTCTCTTATAAAGTGGCTGTCCAACTGTATTCATAAATATCTGCCAGAAATAGGTACATTCGCTTTGTAAGTAATCTGTTTTTATTAATTGGTACCATACATTTTCCACATCTTTGGTTGGATTTTTATTTTCTTCCAAATACCAATGATACTTTTCCATTAAGTTCTCTTTATCGCTCGAAACATTATTTCTTTGCACTTTATTTAGTTTCGATTGAGCTAGAGCGATTGGAATGATTCCTAAGATAGACTTTGGTGAAATCTTAGTGGTGTTGCCATTCCCATCATAGGTAATGGTAACGCCTAATTCACTGTCAAAATCCCGCTCCTTATATCCTGGAACCTTAGACATGGCTTCTTTCACGATACTCAAGTTCCAATATGGTCTTCCATAGTACATCATACCAAGTTTTCTAAGTCTATGTTTTTTCACCAGCTTTGCATCTAATAAGAACTTCTTTAAAATAATCTCCCATACATATTCATACAAGCTCCACATAAATGGTTTACATACAGTCGCAGAGACTCCTCCATCTTTGAAGTTAGCAGTTGTCCATTGATCCAATATTTCAGAATACATGATCTTTGTAATTGGCCTAGCTTGTAAAATATATAATTGACCTGCTTCATAGGCAAATTCTACATCGCAGGGATAGCCAAACAAAACCTGTATAGAAAGAAGAACTTCTGAAAGTTTTGTAAACTCTCCTCGATCTAGTATCGTATTATTAGAACTATAATCAAAGGTTTCATCAAACCAGTTATACATATATTTCTCAGGATTCACTCTTCCACCAACAATGAGCTCGCCCTGACCTTTGGCTACTTCAACAACAATCTGCTTATCATTGCCTGTCAATGGATTCACAGTAAATCCGATTCCACTCACATCAGACTGTACCATTTCCTGTATAATCACTGCCATAGAAAGATCCTTTATATCCAGTTTATTGTCTAATAAATAGGATAGATTCTCTTTTTCAAACATGGATTTATAACAACCAAGTATGGCCTGCTTAATCTTATCAACACCTGACACATGAAGAAATGTTTCATATTGCCCAGCAAATGAAAAACCTTCTAGATCTTCTTTAGTTCCACTACTTCTAACCGCATATTGTTTATCCTGATCAATCATTTCAGCTAATTCTATGCTTATATTGTCTGGTATAATACATTCGTTCATGGATTGAATGATATCCTGACTAATTTTGCTTATATTTTCTTTGGTTAAGGCTGCTAATCTGTTCTCTATGTACTCACTCTTTTTATTATAATGAATTATGTTCTTATATAATTGACTGTCTAAAACATTAAATTCTGGAACATGAAAGCCGTTTTCTTTCAACTGGGTGAGAAATCTAGCCTTATTGCCAGTTTCCATGGTACTTGCCATATTACTTTCTATCATTATGTATTCTCCTAAAACATATTTCTTCTTAACTTACCAACATATAAAAGCATATTAATTATGATGTGTGTCAATGCACCTATAAACACATACAACAGATAAAAAGGAAAACTCATTCTATAAACCATTGCTATCACTAACACACATCCAAACAAAGAGTCTGCTTGATCTAGAAAGATAAAGATAGACTTTATCCCTTTCCCGCTTTTACCAGGACTGATATCGAAACGTCTTTTAATAAAACTATTGGGAAGTTCTAATAAAACATAAGATAGTCCCAATAAAAAACCTATTAAAAGATTATAACTAATTGAATTATCATAACTCCTGTATAAATAGTTGTGGGCATTAAGAAAAGGAATTAAGTAACAAAGTAAACCCCAGATCCATGTGGAGCCTATTCCAAGCACAATCATTCCAAAGAAACCCTTCCAGGTTTTATTATCACCAAAGATTCTCTTGCCATCAAAAAAATATTTATGATTGTCAATAGGCCTATTAATAACGCCCAGATATGGGGTTTTAACCCATACCATATTTAAAATTCCTGCTATTATCACAGGCATAAGGCTAATATACAGTTCAAGTAAGACGGTCATGTTCTACGTCCTTTCGTATTCACTAAAATTCATGAATTATTATACCATAAGATGACTGCAATCCACAAATATTTAGATGTAGATAATAAAATAATCAAACTGATACGTTTGATTATTTCATGAAGCAATTTTAATTGTTATATATACTAGTCATCTTGATTCGCATCGGGATAAGAATCTGCACCCTCGGCAATATCTAACATTTCCGAAGTAGACAACATTAACCCATGATCCATTTCAGAAATCTCATCACTATCTTGGTTTGGCAAAGAAGTATGCTTTTCCTCTTCTACTTCGTTGTGAATAAAATTACCATCTTTATCAACAATTCTCTGATTGGTGAATGGAGTACAGGTTCCTTCTTTTAAATCATATTTTTCAACAATGGCATCGTCAATGGGTATCAGTTCTTGTTCTGTTTCTACAAATAGTCGTTCCATATGCCCTCCAGTATTTTTTAGTAATAATATAACGATAAAAAATATACGTCAGTTATATTGTTCGTTGTTTCGAACTTTGAATACTGGTAGTTTCTGTTTGTATTATATTTAACTTTCTGATTATTCCATGTTCTCAAGTTTATCTAATAAAAATGATTTTGAAATATACATTGCTTTAATTATATGTTCCAGTCTTATATAATGTCCTGTGTCCTTCACAAATTTAAGCTGTGCTTTTTCACATTTGCTAATTATAGAAGATACTGGCGGGATTGCTTTTGTTAATTCTTCTTTTGTATATTGTTCCATTACATCTTGGCCTTCTAATAATAATTTAGAAATATTCAGTGCCTTTATCCTATTTTTCAGCAATGAATGTTGTGAAGTTCCCTCAGCAAATTTAGGTTGTATTTTTTCGCTTTCAATAATTGTCGATGATATAACTTGGATTGCTGCTGCACACTCTTCTATTGTATATTGTTCCACTGATTTTACCTCCTTTAAATATCTTAACTCTGCCTAATGAATTAAACTCGGTTCATCAAATCGATTTGAAACTCTCTTTCTTTCCTAACTTCATCAAAATCGTTTGGGTACATTAAATTAATTAGAGTAATGGCATAATCAGAAGCAATTAAGGCATGCCATTTGACATGAGGCGTAGCCGCTACCTGACCCATTGTTCTTAACACCTTTACTCTCACCGGGTCTTGTTCTTCACGCGCTAGGTTATGGATTTTAAACGCAACGTTTCGCGCATCTTGGAATTTCACCTTTCCTTCTTGCCACTTAAGGTTGATATCAAAACATTCCTCAATATCACTGTTTCTCTCAATCTTACTAATCTCTAAAATATGTTCCGCCAATAATAAACTATATTGAGACATTTGCTTATGTGATTTGCTCACACTTATGTCTATTAATCTAACTTTTAATTCAGGAATATCATCAATTTTTCGAATGATACCAACACAATTCATATAGCTATGCCCATCTTTATGTTTTCCCATGGTAATCCTCCCACAAATATGTTTATTTTCATCAGAGTACATGTTACAATTTAATTATATAACATTAATGCACTTATAAACTTTTTATAATACATTGTAATAAAATAAATCTATTTACTCATAAACCTTATAATGGCATTTAATGTTTTTAAGTTTTTTAGGTCTTTATTATTTTATGGAAAGGAGCTTAAAATGGAATATAGACCAATCGATATAGCAAGAATGCTTCATATTAGTACATCGGCACTTCGAATTTATGAAGAAATGGGAATTATCCCTCTTGTTAACAGAACAGATACTGGTTATCGAATATTTACACAGATTCATCTTGATTACTTTATATGTATAAGAGAGATGGTGAAAGGATTTAGCTTAGAATTTACAGGTGAATTGCTAAAGGAACATATGAAAGGGAACAACGATCAAGCCTTATGGATGATTACCAAATCCCAAGCCGATTTATATGCTGAGAAAATAAGATTAGAACGTGTGGGACAAAATCTAATAAAGAATCTATACGATATAAAAAACAAGGTAAATGAAGATGCTAAAAAAGATTGTGGTAAGGTTGGTAAGAAAGACAAAAAGAGTATAAAAAACGATAACAAGAATTTAATGACGTTAAAAGATATAAGCCAAAGAACTAATGTAAGTGTCACTACCATACGCTTCTGGGAAACAATTGGATTAATTTCATCTGTAAGAGGCGAGAGCAATAATTATAGGCTATTTCACGAAGATCAAGTGAATAAAATATTAATTATTCATGCTCTGAAATACTCTCTAAAACTGAAGCATAATTACTATAACATAGATATGCTGAAAAAAGAACTTCATACCTTTCAGTATAATGAAGATAATACTAAAGACCTGATAGAAAACATAAACAGTTATCTTAATCAGGTAAATTTGGAAATGATAAAAGCAATTTCTGCTTTTTATGAGCTAATAAGGAAAGAGTAAACTTAATGAACTGAGTACGCTTACACTATTTATATTTAATGTAAGCCATTATTGTCATATTTATTCTGAAGTTCCTGATATTCATTTATTTGTTCCGTATACTTCTGCAACGGTTTGGGCCTCTTTCCACTGCCATGCACAAACACAATACCATCGTCCTAGGTTTCAGGTATAAAAAGGGGGCTCTTGCTCCATAAATGATTACCCATCTATTTTGCAAAAGCCCCCTAGTTGTTATTTCACATTCTGTAACATTTGCTAATTCAATTATTTTACTACTTGCATAATAACTTCTGTAACTTCTTTCACAGGTATAATCTTTAGTTTCTCTTTTACTTCCTTCGCCACATCCTCAAGATCATCCACATTATCAAAAGGAATAAACACGTTACGAATACCCGCTCTTTGAGCAGCCATAAGCTTTTCAGGTAATCCTCCTATCGGCATTACTTTACCTCTAAGCGATACTTCACCTGTCATTGCATATTCAGGACTAACTGCTTTCCCCATTATTAGGGATGACAATGCTGTTACTAACGTAATTCCTGCGGAAGGTCCATCTTTAGGAACAGCCCCAGAAGGTACATGGATATGTAGATCACTTACTGCCAGTTTCTCTGCTTCCTTTGGGAACATAGATTTTACCAAACTAATAGCAATCTGCGCTGACTCCTTCATAACATCACCAAGTTGGCCTGTTATCACTACCTTACCAGTACCTTTTATGAGAGAAGTTTCAATAAACAGAATATCACCACCAGCACGTGTCCAGGCAAGTCCTGTGACAACGCCTGGCATTTTCTTTTCTAGTATTCCTTCATGACGCATTGCCTTTCTGCCAAGATATTCAGGCACTTTCTTTTCATTCACAGTTATACTTTTTTGTTCACCCTTAACCAACTTTACAGCTGCATAACGGCCTAAGTTATCAATTTGCTTCTTCAAACCACGTACACCAGCCTCCATAGTATAATCAGCTATGATTTTTCTTAAAGCATCATCTGTTACTTTCAGATTCTGGGCTTTGATTCCCATATTCTTCATTGTCTTAGGCAATAGATGCTGTTTCGCAATCTGAAATTTTTCAATTGCAGTATATCCAGGAAACTGTATTACTTCCATTCGATTTAATAAAGGTTCCGGTATGGTATCAATAGAATTCGCTGTGCAGACAAATAAAACATCGGACAAATCATAAGGAACATTCATGTAATGATCGGTAAAGTTGCTGTTCTGTTCTGGATCCAAGACTTCAAGCAATGCACTTGCAGGATCACCACTGTAATCTTTCGACAATTTATCCACTTCATCTAAAACGATAACAGGATTGGATACACCACTTCGTTTCACACCTTCCATAAGTCTACCAGGCATAGCCCCTACGTACGTCCTTCTATGTCCACGTATCTCCGCTTCATCTCGAATTCCGCCAAGACTAATTCTTACATATTCCCGATGAAGAGCCTTAGCAATACTCTGACCTATGCTAGTCTTACCAGTTCCCGGTGCTCCAACAAACAATAGGATAGAACCCGTCTGTTTCTTATTTAATCCCATGACAGCCATCTGCTGAATGATTCTATCTTTTGCCTTCTTCAATCCATAATGTTGTTCATTCAATATTTCTTCTGCTTCTGACAGATTAACGTTAACCGCTTCTTCTTTTTTCCATGAAAGACTAGTAATAAAATCCATGTAATCGTGGAGTATTCCATACTCATGACTATTTTTCCCTTCCTGTTTCATGCGGTTTAGTACCTTATCCGCCTCTTTTCGAGCTTCTGCATTCATTCCTGAAGCATTCAATCTATTTTCAAATTTACGAACATCCGATACATTTTCCGGATGCATCTCATCTAATTGCTGCTGCAAAAAATCAATCTGTTTCTTAATTGCAGATTCTCTATAAACTTGTTCATGAGTTTCTTTCTGGGCTGTTACAGCCTCATCTCTTATTTTAGAAATTTCAATGAATTCATAAATTACCTTTTCAATTAATTCACAGCGTTGCATCTCTGAATCAGTTTCTATGATAGAATACTTTTCCTCGTATGCTAAATTAAGATAACCAGACATAGCACATATGATTTCGTTTATATCTTTCCATCGTAGAATAAAGGCTTTCGCCCATCCACCCCATTGAAAACCCTGAGCAAACTTAAGCATAGCTGATTGAATTTGTTCAAATTTAACATTTACATCTTCGTTAGAAATATCAGCTTTTGTTGGCCGGATACTTGCTGTCACGGATATTTCATCTGCTGTCACTACGATATCAGAAATATCAACTCTATCATTTGCCTTAATACTAATATTACCGTCCTGATCAATGGCTTCCAATTTTCCGGAAATGCCAATTGGATAAAAATCATCTGGTTTCATTTGTTCTCTTTCTTTATCACTCTTTAGCAACAGGAATATTACATCCTCTTCTATATTGGTAGATGAGATATTCATCTTCTGTAGAAGTTCATTTTTGAAGTAAAAAGTTACTCCAGGTAAAATCACCATATCGTAGATTGGTATTGTTATCATAGGTTTTCCTCCTTTTGTCAGCACTCCATTTGATTGAGTGCTAATTTTCAAGTAATTTTTATGACGAATTAACAATTTAATTCGCCATATGAATCGAATAGTAATAGTAAATTTCTATCACATACAGTTAGATACGATCAATTGGATCCTATTTTACTTTAATAATATAATTTTCTTTTCTAGTTTTTCCTTCTGGCAAAGGAGCTGCTGCATATCCTAAAATGCAGTTGGCAATTCCAACATATCCTTCTGGAACGCCCCATTCATTCATAAGGTCTTTTCCTTCCTGCGTCTCAAATACTTAAACATCGTCACTATAACCATTTACTTATCTGTTTTTCCATATACAAAGAAGTTTTGAATTTATTATGAGTGAGTGAATATTCATTTATTAAATTTTAATTATTATAGCGAGCTTTAACACTCGCTTAATTAACCCTAATATTTGGTATTGCTCTTAACAATCTTTCAAAAGCAACTTTTGTAACATTGAAACCAACTCATCCAAACGCTCTGTTGCGATGCTTTCTGAATCATAGTTTTTGATCGCAATTGATTTAACAGGTGAAAAAAGAATCGCATATAGATTATCATTGCTAAAATTGTTTATTATCTGTTTATCCTTTAAGTCTGTCAGTAACTGATTTAAATTGGCTGGTCCTCTCATGGAACCACAGCTACTCTTAAGAATTGGGCAAGAACTATATTGTTCCGTAAAATGAAATACTTCTTGATTATTAATAATAAATAAATAGTAACGACGGATTAATTCTGAGATAATCTCCTCGCCACTCAGATCAGGGGATAAGTTCTCAAGTAAATATTGAAATATATCTTCCGCATATTCTTTATAAATCTCTCTTAGCATGGCTTCTTTATTTTCATAATAGATATAAACAGTTGCAGGCGATACGCCAGCAGCCTTTGCTATTTTCGCAATAGATGTACCCTGGAAACCTTCCTCAAGCATAAGTTGCACAACTGAGTTTTTTATACATTTTTGTTTTTCGATATCCTTTTTTCTCACAATGCCACCTAAATTCTTTTGTATGATTAATGGGTTATTCATTATAATAAATGATCGTTCACTTATTGTCAAGTGTTTTTAAAGCGCTTCTTTTGGAATAAATTCTGGAATAAAAAACAAGTGGCCTTCTGGTCATAAATATTTATGAATATAGATTTTTGTCTTTCTTCAATGTTTGTTTACACTCTAAATAGGACTCTCCCCATTTACCCATGGCATTTAACACCGTTATAAAACTATTACCTGTTTCCGTTAGCGAGTATTCCACTTTAGGTGGCACTTCTTTATAAACCTCTCGATGAACGAGACCGTCATTTTCTAGTTCTCTTAGGTGTTGGGTAAGAATACTTCTAGATGCATAAGGTAACAATCTTTGTAATTCATTAAACCTACGTGTCTGTAAGCTAATATACCATAATATCATAATTTTCCATTTGCCAGCAATTAAATCCTGAACTGTTTTCATAGGACAGATTTCTGTTGAAGGTTTTATTTCATATACTTTAGGAATCTCACAAGAAGTTTTATTCATGGATGATTAAATCCTTTCTTACCAATTACATATTTTATCATTTATAGAAAAAATAAACTGTACTTTTTTATTGTATTGTACTTTAGAATGACTAAATATTCAATCATTATCTCTCTACTTAACAGTTCAATTTTTAGTACTATGTTCTAAATAAAATCGTACTTGTTAGGATTATCCATACTAGTTAGAATAAAAATATAGTTTAAATAACGAAACAGAGAGGGAATAAACTAATGGAAAATAAAATAATTTATTTTGAAGATACTAAAAATCCTCAGAATACAGATAAGACGTTTCAACTAGCCGCAGACAGAATGAAAGAACTAGGAATTAAGAAATTAGTATTAGCTTCAACAACTGGAATAACTGCGAAGCAAGCAATGGAATACTTTAAAGATACTGGAATAAAATTGGTTATCGTAACACATCAATATGGTTTTTACAGAAAAGAAAATCCTTTTTCACAGGAATTAGCGAAAGAATTAAGAGATCACGGACATGAAGTACATACTGCAACTATGCTTTTTCACACCGATAAATTATATGGCACAAATACTCCAACCGTTATAGCCAATTTTTTACGTAGCTTTAGCGAAGGTGTTAAGGTATGCTTTGAGATAGTTCTTACCGCCACAGATGGTGGTTATCTTTCAAATGGTGAAAAAATAGCTGTTATCGCTGGCACTGGAAAAGGAGCTGATACCGCTTTAATCATGCAAGCAAGTTCTACCCAACAGCTTAAACTTAAGGTTAATGAAATACTATGTATGCCCCAAAATGAATTAAAAATAGAAGTAGATAATTAAAATTAAACTAATTAATAGTTACGACCACCCGTTATCAAAAATGGGTGGTCTAATTTGTCTGTATGCGGTAAATCAAAAATCTAAAATTTCTACCTATCATAAATAGGTTTCCTAAACTCATACTTAAGGTTCGTTTAAGGTTCAAGTTATATAATTATTATAAAATAATAATTATGTGAAGGGAAAAGATTGAATGCATGTTAAGAAGATAGGATTAGTAAAACAAAAAAAGCACTATTTGGGTATCGGATTTATTCTTATTTTGTTCATAATTTTAGGAGTGTTTTCTGGCTGTGAAAGTACAAAGTCAAGTAAAATAATTACAGGTGAAACTCCTGAATATTATGAAAAAATATTTGGAGTTGATATTATTTCACTGGAGATAGTTGCTGATGAAACCCAGTGGCAAACCATGCTTGACAATGCGAAAGACGAAGAGTACATAAAAGTTGATGTTATTGTGAATGGCACAAAGTTTAAGGATGTTGGCATACGACCTAAGGGAAATTCAAGTTTGACTCAGGTTGCTTCTACAGACAGTGACCGATACAGTTTCCGTTTAAAATTTGATGAATACGTAGATGGTCAAACTTGTTTTGGTCTGGAGAGTTTTGTTGTAAATAATATGCTGGGTGATAACTCCTATATGAAAGAATATATTTCTTATGACTTAATGAAAACCATTGGCGTCGAAGCTCCATATTTTGCATACTCCAATATTACTGTAAATGGAGAACCATGGGGGTTATACCTTGCGATTGAATTATATAATGACAGCTACGAAGAGAGAGTTTATGGTAATACCTCTGGTATGCTATACAATGTAAAAGTGGATATGGGTAATGCAGGTAATGCAGAAATTAATAGACCAAAAGAAAGTGAAAAAAATCAGGGTATTAATAGAGAAAGTAACGACTTTAATAAGAATAAAGAGCCATTTTCCAGAGGTAAAGGAGGAAATATGGGAGCAAGTAATACCGGCGGGTCTTTAACCTATATCGATGATAAATCATCCAGTTATAGTTCCATTTTTGATAACGCAGTTGGCAAAAGTGAGGAATCCGATTATCAGCGTGTTATAACGGCACTAAAAGCTTTATCAACCGGAACAGATCTAGAACAATCTTTTGATGTGGATGCCATATTAAAATACCTTGCCGCCCATACTCTGGTAGTAAACTTAGACAGTTATTCATCAACCATGGCTCAAAACTATTATATCTACGAGAACAATGGAAAAATTACGATTCTGCCTTGGGACTATAACTTAGCTTGGGGAGGCTTTCAAAGTGATGATGCAGCCTCAGTTGTTAACTTCCCAATTGATACCCCGGTTAGTGGTGTAGAAATGGCAGATCGTCCACTATTGGAAAAGCTATTTGCTAATAGTCAGTACTTAACAAAATATCATGAATACATGCAGCTACTTATTGACAGCTACTTCGCTAACGGTAAGTTTGAAGCCAAGGTTCAGAAATTGAATACACTAATTTCTGATTATGTCAAAAATGATTCAACCGCTTTCTGTACCTATGAAGAATACCAAAAAGCAGTTAAATCCTTTACCTTACTTGGAAATCTTCGTTATGAAAGTGTAAAAGGACAACTTATCGGTGCTGTTCCTAGTACAACTGCTGAACAAAAAAACAACCCTGATAAACTGATTAGTGCAGGAGACTTGAATATGAGTGATATGGGATCCATGATGAAAGGTAAAGGTGCTTACCCTCAAGGTGGTAATGGCTTAAGGGGTGGCACTCAATTTCCTGATGGGTACTCAATAGACAAGGATACTATGCCCCCACCCGGACAAGATAGTAACACTCAGAATAATAAATAAACATCTGTCTGTAAAACTTATCACGTAGGTGGTAACCGTCATATTTGACGGTTACCAATTAAACCATACTAATCAAAAAACCTATCTTTGATAGACTGACTTATCAAGGATAGGTATAGGTTATCTATTTATTTAACTGCAACAATAGCATCAATAACATCTTTGTACGGAGCACCTTCTATTTGTTTTAGATTTTCTACAGATTTTTTGAATAGGGCAACTTCATCTTCATTTAAATACGTTATTGTACAGCCTTCCTTTTCGGCTGTTTTGATTGATTCTTCCTCATAATCCTTCCATAACTCAAGCTGTTTTGCTGTTGATTCTTTTGCACATTTCTCTATAATAGCCTGGTCTTCTTTTGAAAGCTTATCCATTGATTTCTTAGAAGCAATAATCATTTCCGGTATACGTAAATGCTCATCAATTGTAATATACTTCGCAACCTTATAGTGAGAAGTGGATATATAAGAAGGCCAATTGTTTTCAGCACCATCTAAAGTTCCCTTTTCAAAAGCAGCGTAAACATCTGCAAAGGCCATTGGTACTGGTTCTCCACCCATATCAGTTACCATACCCATCATTAACTTTGACTCCTGAACACGAATTTTCATACCAGCTAAATCCTCTGGAGTATGTACTTCTTTTTTGGTATTATAATAATTACGGCTTCCACCAGTATACCAAGCTAATCCAACAATACCTTTGTTTTTTAAATTCTCAGAGTTTAAAAAGCTCTCTCCAATTTCTCCGTTTAAAACTGACCACATATGTTCTTCATCTCGGTATAAATATGGTAATTGTAATGCATTAAGGCTGTCTTCAAACATAGCGATGGATGAAATACCTACACGAGCAAAGTCAATCCCTCCGACTTGAACTTGTTGAACTGATGAATTTTCATCTCCCAAAACACTATTATGATAAGTTTCTATGATAATTCTTCCATTTGTTCTTTCTTTTACAAGTCTTGCAAATTCATCACAAGCTTCCGATGTTGGATAACCCTCAATATTATTATTTGCCAAAAATAGCGTCGTTACGTCTTCTTTCGATGTTAATTTATTACATCCAGATAACAATAAAACCAATATTGTTAAAGTAATTATTATATTATAAGATTTTTTCATCTGTGTATCTCCTTTTTTATATCCGATATGATCAAATATTTGTAAATATATCTACTTCTTGCTTCAGTCTCTTAGATATACCTTCACTTTGCACCATCTCTTGTTGAATGCTACTAATACCATTTACTAAATCTGAAGCATTTTCTGCCACACTTGATATCCCTTTGGCACTTTCATCAACTGTTATAGCAATACCATCCATAGACAAATTCATTTGCTCCACTGTTGTTTGTAGTTTAGTTGCATTCGTTGCAAAACTTAACATGATTTCATCAACACCCGTTGCATCTTTATCATACTGTTCACCTGTATTTACTAGTTTATCATAGTCTATTAATACTGTTGTTTTGATAAATTCCAACATATTATTTGCATTACTAGCTAATTCATTGACCGCATTTGTAACAACACCACTTATTTGCTGTATATCATTTGCTGTATTTCTACTCGTATCAGCCAATTTTCTAATCTCTTCTGCTACAACAGCAAAACCTTTTCCTGCTTCACCTGCTCGTGCCGCTTCGATCGATGCATTTAGTGCTAATAGATTTGTTTGCCCAGAAATATCCAAAATATCGCCTGTCAAATCATTTATTTTCTCAACTTCTTTACTATGCTCCATCGATTGTAATAATACTTCAGAAATCTGATTAACCATGTTATAGGTTGTATTTTTACTGTTTATAGCCTCTTGTTTTAATTGCTCTGCTCGAATTTTAATTTCTTTTGCAAATTGTGATCCCTCAGTCGCCTTGTCTGCCATATTTATCATGGAATTATACACATTATTTGAACCTGTACTCATTTCTTCAACTGTGGCTGAGACTTCTTCCATCGCGGCAGCAATTTCCTCCATTGTTGCAGAGGTATCACTTATTTTTTCATTCGCACTTGAAACCTGGACAACAACATTATTAACATTTTCTTGTAAATCTATAGAATCCCCCTTCACCTCTTTTATTATTTTTTGAAGAGTATCTATAAATTTATTAATACCTAAAACCAGTTCTCCTATTTCATCTTTTGTTTCAATTTTAATTCTATCAGTTAAATCACCATTATTTTCTTCAATATTTTTAATGATAGTTTGAAGCTTTTTCGTTGCCTTAACTGTTGTATTTACTATTGTTTTCTGAATGATAATAACACAGATAGCTAATACAATAATAATTAAAATCGCTGCAGCGATAGATACTTCTATGTACCTACTATATGAATTGGCCTGCTCATTTTTAGCTCTGATAATATTTGTAGTATTTAATATGTTCATAGTATCCATATTTATCTCTATGTTATTAGCGATTTCAGTTAACTCATTTACTACAATCTCAACCGCCTCTGTTTTATTATTTGTATGACTTAGAGAAAGAGCCTTGTCATAAACCTCCATATATGAAGTATAATTATTATTAAAATCATTAAATGCGTCTATTTCCCTTTGTTTCACTAGACTTTTTTGAATATCACCTATAGATTTTGAGAGTTCTCCCTTTACAATGCTAATATCTATTTCAATATCATCCATAGTTACTGTATCTGTTATTATGCAATGTAATAATAATTTTTTTTGCAAATTATCAAGATTTGATTTTACATTCTCTAACTTTCTAATACTTGTTACAGAATCCTCACTTATTATCAAACTTGCACTATTCATTTGTCTCATAGTTAAGTAATTGAATAGATTACTCAACTGTCCAACCATTGCTAATACAATAGCTAAACTTAATATTTTGATACCCAACTTATTTCTCATGTAACTCACCTTTCTTGTTCTAACTGACTCAGAAGTTTCTTATCATTTGTTACTATTTGTTATGTAACATACTAAAATAGTTACAATAATGTATATTTTGCGCGTGACGCTCATTGATTATATAACATGATTGCATATTTGTAAACAAACTGTTTTTCCCAAAAAATCCAGAATAGTAAATTAGTGGTGTGCTTTTACACTTTCTTGTTCTTTATAAAACTATTATTCTTAGTTCTATTGAATCAATCTAAAAACAATGATTGGATGAAAACAGAAACGATACCACACAAGAAAAGCGAGCCAATCGGCTCGCTTATTATATCTCTTTTCTTGACTATGATTACAGTCACATTGCTTGTTGTTTAGTTTGTATTCACCCCTAATGGCAAATTAACAGTAAAAACACTACCTATCCCAAGCTCACTTTGTACTTCAATAGTGCCTTCACACAGTTCGATAATTCTCTTGACTAAAGTCAAACCCAATCCATTTCCAGCTATTGAGTGGGATGTGTCTCCTTGATAGAACTTGTCAAATATATGATCCATGGTTTCATCATTCATTCCGCATCCGTTATCCTCAAGCCGAAAGATTGCCTTTTGTCCGCTCCTCCATAGGGATACTTTTATTACTCCACCATTGTTCGTGTACTTAATGGCATTGTCAAGAAGATTAACCCAAATCTGATGGATTAGATTTTTATCGCCAAATAATTTAATTTCATCTTCAAGACTAATATCAACGTGAAGATTTTTATCGCTCCATTTCGGTTCTAACATTACAATTGCAAGTCTAATTTGTTCATCTAAACTATAGATAGATTTTTCACTTATAATCTCTGTGCTTTCTATCTTGGAAAGGTTAAGAACATTAGTAGAAAGATGAACAAGCCGCTCAGATTCTTGAACAATTATGTTTAGGTATTCTTGCTTTTCCTCATCAGTAACATCACCCATTTGCAATAGTTTAGCAAATCCACTAATTGAAGTAATGGGTGTTTTAAACTCATGGGAGAAGTTTCTCACAAAGTCGCTGCGCAGGGTTTCGATCCCTTTTAATTCCTGTACCATCTTATTGAAACTCCCAGCAAGGGCATCCAATTCAAAGACAAAACTTCCGTTTACCATAACCGAGAAATTCCCCTGAGATACCTTTTCGGTGGCTTTCATCATATCTCGGATTGGCTTAACAGAGCGCTGGCTTAATAATGTTGCTATTACCACGCCCATAAAAATACAGATATATACCATTACGGAGATTGCTCTTCTTGGACTTGCGGTTCCTTCTACATCTAAGATACCTATTTGAATTAGTATATAAGCAATCAACCCCGCTGATAAAATAGACAAGAGCATGACTAGAAAAACCAAGGCTACCAAGGAAACCGCAAGGCTAATTTTCGGAGAAAACATATTTTTTATATTCTTCATACGCGCCTCCCAATTTTATACCCCAAGCCGCGCACAGTCACAATTTCAAAATCGGGGTTGTCTCTAAATTTATCCCTTAATCTGTTAATATGGACATTCAGAGTATGTTCGTCTGTTTCAGTCTCTAATCCCCAAATTTCGTCCATTAGTTGATTGCGCGTGAAAATCATATTGGGATAACTCATGAGCTTAAAAAGAAGCTGAAATTCTTTCTTAGGCAATGCATATTGTTCCTTGTTCCATGAAACGGTTAGACTATTATAATCCGCTGTGGTTTCCCCCATGACAACTCTGTGTTCGCTGGCAATCTGCGCCCGCCGCAAAAGTGCCTTTACTCGGAATAACATTTCTTGTTCATCAAAAGGTTTTGTCATATAATCATCCGTTCCGGCAAGAAAACCTTTATGCTTGTCTTTAGTCTCCTGATTGGCTGATACCATCAGTATTGGAATGTTCTCTCCCACATGGCGTAATTGCTCGCAAAATTCATAGCCATCCATGCGAGGCATCATCAAATCCAAAACAATCAAATCAAATCTCTGTGTTTCCATCCTGTCAAGTGCTTCAAGTCCATCTTTTGCAGTATATACATTATATCCGCCGCGCTTTAGAACAGCGCACATTAGTTTTTGGGTATTTATATCATCTTCCACTATTAAAATATCAAACACGATTGGTCACCTCCATTTAAAATATTATATCACTTCCAAAGTAAACTGAACATCAACGAAATTATTGAGGTTCAGTTGATGTTTCAATATTAAAGTTCATTTTAGCGTTAGTTGATTTAAAACGCAAAAAGAAAATACAAAGGAGTGTATAAGATGGAAAAATTTCGTGGTGGTGGCTCCGCTGCAATCCAGTTGGATGGCCTCACAAAAAAATTTGATGATTATCTTGCCGTTAGCGATCTTTCGCTTGAGGTAAATGGTGGTGAAATATTTGGGTTTCTTGGTTTGAATGGAGCGGGTAAATCAACCACAATTAAAATGATGTTGTCATTGCTCAAACCTTCATCCGGTAGTATCTATATGCTGGGAAATAAAGTAGACTCCGGAACTCACAAGTTGTGGGAGCAAGTTGGATATTTAGAGGATGCTACTTATTATCCAGGGCTTACGGTAATAGAAAATTTGGATATTGCCCGCAGGATGCAAATGATATCAGACCGCCAATCCATTGATCGTGTCATAGAAAAGCTCGGTTTAGAGGCTCATAAAAATAAGAAAGCGAAAAATCTTTCTCTGGGTAATAAACAACGGTTAGGGTTAGCGAAAGCGATGATTCACAATCCTAAGATTTTAATTTTGGATGAACCTATCAATGGCCTTGATCCCGCTGGTGTGGTTGAAATCAGGGAAATGCTTTTCGATTTATCAAAAAATCTCGGTGTTACTGTTTTTATATCCAGTCATCAATTGGAAGAACTTTCAAAACTGGTTGATCGAATTGGCATCATCCATGAAGGTAGGTTAATTCAAGAAATTAAAATGGCGCATTTGGAGCAGTCTTTACAAAAACACTTGGTTCTGGATGGACGCCATAAGAAAGCAATGGAATCTATACTCGCAGAAAACGGATATCATTTTGAGAAAAACACAGATGGACGATTGTTGCTTTCGGAAGGACCCGCAACTGAAAAGCCCGAAAAATTAGCTGAACTTCTAGTTCGTTATGGACAACCCCCAACTCAACTAAACATAGTTACCGAAGATTTGGAAGGTTATTTTTTGCGCATGATTCAAAGTAAAAGGAGGATACACTAATGAAAATATTGTCATTTATACATTGCGAAGCCCTTAAAGTATTACGTTCTAGTGTTTTTTGGGTTGTTGTGGTCGCATTTGCCACATTGCCTATTATGCTTGGTATCGTTACATATATCAATGCTGTAGATGCCGGTTGGGAGCCTTATTTAACAGATTTACTTGGTACAAGCACAGCTCTTTTGGTGATTGGATTCTCTTTCACAGCATGTTGGGTTTTCGGACGGGAATATACAGATAAAACAATCAGTGAATTACTAGTAAAACCAGTATCCAAACTCTATGTGGTACTTTCCAAATTCATCGTAATTTTTCTTTGGGATGTATTGTTGGCCTTTTTTATGTTCGCGGTTGTATTCATTATGGGTATTTTGATTGGACTTAATGGTGGGACATGGTTGCTTATCATGAATAGTTTTCTTGTATTTTTGGCAACATCGCTACTCATTATGGTTGTCAGTACTATAAGTGCCCTATTGGCCAATGTCAGTAAGGGATATTTAGCCCCTATTGGACTGGCGTTCCTTATTGTGGTCATTTCCAATGTCGTTGCACAGGCTGGTCTTGCCGCTTATTTTCCTTGGACAATTCCGTCATTATTTATTGCAAATGTTCCTCTTGGTTTCGCTAGCATCGCCATACTCGCTATTACTGGAATAACGGGTTTTGTTGGAACAGTCGCATGGTGGAGATTTGCCGAACAGCTATAGAT